>JBEBSM010000025.1:0-17577 GCA_040394315.1 Lujinxingia vulgaris | reverse complement strand
GAATTGCGGGGGGGGGGGAGGGGGAGGAAAAGCAAAGGCAAAACCAAAAGCCTCGCGCGACGACGCGAAGGGCGCGAAGGGGGGCGAAGAAAAGCTAAGGTAAAGGCTAAAAGTACAGCCAGGGCAGAGTGCGTGGATCTGGTGATTGCGTGGTTTGGGGCAAGGTGGTCGTTGACCAGCAAATTTGGGCTGTTGGGTGAAACGGGGTGGTCGTTGACCTGTGTGTTGGAAAATTTACAGGCCCCAGGGATAGGTTTCGGGGACGCCGTGGGAGTCGACGGGGATGTGGAGTGGGTGAAGGGCTGTGGATTGATCGAAGTATAAAAATGCGTCGTAGCGTTGGGGTAAAACGGTGGGGACGTAGTTGTAGAGTTCGTCGGTGGAGGGGTCATAGACGACGCCGATGGCGCGGTGTCCGCGTGGGATCTGGGAGTATGGGTTGTCGGTGATGTGGTCGCAGATGAGGAGTTGGTTTTTGGGGGCAGCCAGGTGGAATGCGTGTTCCCAGCTTTCGGGATTGGCGGGTGGGACGGTCATGGAGCGCATGGGTGCGCCCCAGCTCGGGGCGGCGATTACGGAGCCTCGGTGGGTGCCGAAGCCGACGAGTACGACTTCGTCTTCACCGTATTGTTCGCGGGCAAGTTGGCCGAGGTTGAACATGCCGGCGCCGGCCATGGTGGTGTGGCGTGCGTCGCCGATGTGGGTGTTGTGTGCCCAGACGATGGCGCGGGCGTCGGGGCCGTGGTGGGTCATGAGGTCGTCGAGGGTGTGCATCATGTGGAGGTCGCGGATGTTCCAGGCGTGGGGTCCGCCCTGGACCATGGTGCGGTAGTAGTGTTCGGCGTTTACGAGAACGCTGGCGTTTTGTTCGAGATCGAAGCGTTGGCGAGCGGTGAGGTTGTCGATTTTGCGCTCGCGCAGGCGGGTGAGTAGGTTGACGACTTCGTGTTCGCACGAGGTTTCGACGATTGCTGAAACGGCGCGGGCGTAGTTGTGTTCGTTGCGTCCGTGGGGTTCAAAGCAGGCGGTGGCCTGGTAGGCAAGATCGAGTAGGTCGGGTTGAAATTCTTCGAGGTACGCGAGGACGAGTTCCATCGATTCCCAGAGGCTGTAGACGTCGAGTCCAAAGAATCCGGCGGGGAGATGGTAGCGGTTGTATTGTCGTAACCAGTCGATGAACTGGACGACTTCCTGGTTTGCCCACATCCAGGTTGGCCAGCGTTGGAAGTCGTGCAGGACGTCTTTTGCGTGTGTGTTTTTGGCGTCGAAACCTTTGACAAAGTCGTCGACGCGGTAGCAGTCGGGCCAGTCGCCTTCGACGGCGATGAAATCAAAACCGTGCTCGGCTATCAGGCGTTTGCTCAGGTGTGCGCGGGCTGTGTAGAACTGGTGGGTTCCGTGGGTTGATTCGCCAAACAATACGACGCGGGCGTTGCCGATGCGATCAAAAAGTGGGGTGAGGTCGGCTTCGTTTTCGACGATCCGAGAATGTTTTTGCAAAACTGCGGCCAGGAGATCGATGGGTTGTTCAGATTGAAGAGTCATGGGGCGGCTCCACCGGGGTGCTGTAGTGAACGGATGGGGTCAGGTGGTGCGTAAACCAGGTGGCGGCCTGCTGGGCAACCTGTTCGAGGGTGCCGGGTTCGGAGAATAAATGTGTGGCGCCAGGAATCGTGGAAAGGTGTGCCGGTGCGCTCATGAGGCTTATTGCTTCCTGGTTTAAGGCCATGACCTGGAGATCTTCGCCGCCGACGAGAAACAGGGTGGGTGTTTGGAGGTTTTGGAGTGCGGATTGTCCGGCCAGGTCGGGGCGGCCGCCGCGTGAGACGAGTGTGCGGATGGCGTTGGGGCGTTCGACGGCGGCGCGGATTGCGGCGGCTGCACCGGTGCTTGCGCCAAAAAGTCCGATGCGCAGTTGGCTGGTGTGTTCGTTGAGCGTGAGCCAGTCGATGGCGCCGACCAGGCGTTCGGTGAGAAGTTGGATGTTGAAGCGCAGGTGGCGTGTGACGCGGTCGACGGTTTCTTCGTCTGCGGTGAGTAGGTCGATAAGTAGGGTGGATAATCGGCGTTTGTGCAGTGCGTCGGCGACAAACCGATTGCGAACGCTAAAGCGGCTGCTTCCACTACCGTGCGCGAACAATATGATGCCCTGGCTGTCGGGAGGAATCGCCAGATTACCTTCCATCACCACATTGTTGACGGGTATTTGGACCAGGGATTCTCGCATGGGACGTCTCCTTGTCGTTCTTTGTTAGGTGTAAAATAAAACGGATTTCTTACGCGGGTTAGTAATCGGGGAAAATCGTCTGGTCCGGGCTTTGGTTGGAGTTCTGGGTTTGATCGAAGGTCTGGGCTAACAAATCGTAGACTTGTTGATCGGTGGTCTGGGTAAAGTCGTCGTACCAGGTGCCGACGCCGTAGAAGGGCGATGGTTTTTCGAGGCAGATCATTTCGTCGACGTGCTGGCTGATGGCAGCGCATGCTTCGGGTGAGCCTACGGGGACGGCGACGACGAGTTCTTTTGGGTTTTGGGCCTGGGTGGCTCGGATGGCAGCGAGCATGGAGGCGCCGGTGGCCAGGCCGTCGTCGATGAGCAAGACGGTGCGGTCTTCGATGCGCGGCTGGGGGCGATAGCCTCGGTAGATTCGCTCGCGGCGGATGAGTTCTTGTTCTTCGTGGTCGACGACTTTTTGAATGCGGGCCTGCGAGATGCCCAGGGCGTCGATAATATCGTCGTTCCAGACCGTGACCTGGCCGCTGGCGATGGCGCCCATGGCCAGTTCGCTTTGTCCGGGGACGCCGATTTTGCGGACGATCAAGACATCGAGCTGTGTGCCCAGGGCGCGGGCAACTTCGAAGGCCACGGGCACACCGCCGCGGGGAAGGGCCAGGATGAGCGGGTCTTCGTTGGTGAATTGGGAACCGTATTTGGCGAGTTTTTCGGCCAGGCGTTGGCCAGCGGTGAAGCGGTTTTTGAACAACATGGGAACTTCCTGAAAAGGCTACAGCTTTGGCGTATGGCAAATCGTGCGTGGCCAATCGTCGTCTTCGATAGGTTCGATGCGATTGGACGAGTACGCGGGCTGTAATCTAAACACGAATTAAATCAATGTGTTATGATTTTTTGGTGCAGTGCAGGAAGGGTGTTTTAGGCAGGGGTAAAATGAAGGATTTAGTCGCAGGTGAAATTGGTGGGCAGTATGATTTGAACCGATGTTCCCTTGCCGGGGGTGGAGCTGATCAGGATTTCTCCGTCCATGCTATGGACAACCCCCTGACACACAAAAAGTCCAAGTCCGGTGCCCTCGCCGATGGGACGTGTAGAAAAGAAGGGTTCGAAAATCCGTGGGAGTATGTCGGATGTGATTCCGCGGCCGGTATCGGAGACTTCGATGAGCGCGGCTTCGTTTTGGATGGCTTTCACGCTGATGGTGATTTTGTTTTCTGGATCGTTTTCGGTCGTAAAGCTTTTTTCGGCATTGGACAAAAGGTGGGAGAAGACCTGAAGTAGTCCGAGCTGGTTGCCGCATAAAAGTACGGGGTGGTCGGGGAAATTACGGATGATGGTGGTGGACGTGGTGAGGTCTGTGGATTCTTGGAGCGCCCATTCTAACAGGCGGACGAGGTCGATGGTTTCGAGGGTCTGTGAGCCTGCGGCGTCGGAATAGCTGCGCAGATCGTGCACGATTTTTTGGATGCGTTTCATGCCCTGGCCCAGTGTTGCCAGGGAGGCGTTGATGTCTTCCATGGGGCCGCGCATGCGCGCATCGTCGGCTACGATATCGTTGACGACTTCGAGTTCTTCGACGGCGTAGTCGAGGTTGGCCATCATGATGGCAATGGCATTGTTGATTTCGTGGGCGACGCCTGCGCCGAGCGTTCCGATCGACGCGAGCTGTGCGCTGGGCAGGGCGGCTTTTGAGCGCTGGCGCACGGATTCGGTAATATCCATGATAATGCCTTCTAAGCATATCGGGACATTATTCTCATCACGGATAGCCTGTCCCTGTTCATTGACCCAGCGCAGTCTTCCGTCGGCGTGGACCATGCGATATTCGAGGGTAAACAGGGAGTTTTGTTGGATCGCTTTTTCGACCAGACGCTGGACAGAGGCGCGGTCGGGTTCGTACATGAGGTCGAGAAAGGTTAATCCGTCGGGCGGGGTTAACTCGTCGACGGTGTAGCCTAAAAACTCTTCAATGCCTGACGTGATATCGAGTATGGTCCATTTGGAATCGTAGTCGGCGCGGTAAAGGGCGCCGGGTAAACGCGCGACCAGCACTTCGAAAACGGGGTTTTTATTGATGTCTGCTGGCGTGGCGTCGTTGGATTCGACGCGCGATTGAGCTTCGAATTGGTAGCCGTCGTTGAATACTTTGGAAATCCGTGCTTCGAAAAAACAGACGGTGTCGTCGAGCTGTTGTTGATAGCGAATAAGCTGTGGTTCACCGAGATTTTCTGCACGCATCACGCTTTCGCGAAACTGTTTTGCAACAGATTCTGGGAGCAGGCTTTCGACCGGCCGACCGACATCCTGATCGGATACGCATTCCTGTGCGCCTGGCGATTCGCTCTGAATGGAGAGCAGCTCGCACGCGAGGTTCACACGGAAAACACGGGAAGCAACGGAATCCGGAGAGATATCCGATGCCAACGCTGGGCTAACGCCCGGTGTTTGATGATCGTTATTGTTGCGATTCGTAGACACAGCGAACTCTCGGGTAGATACGTCATAGCCGAGGCTTTTTATAAGAGCCTTCTAAAAAGCGTAGTTATCACTTTTGTGTTGGGTTGGGGAAGTGATTTTTCAGCCTCAGCCTGCGTTAAGGCAAATAGGTTATGGATAGAAAAAACCCGGAGCTGTCACCGAGCGTCTGCTGTAATGAAAGGTCTTGGTGCAGATTTCGTATCCGCGGAGAGCATCATCTGATGACGGCTATTAGCCGTCTTCCGGGATGATGCGCGCGAGATACGTATGCTCTGCAGCGCACTTTCTTTACGGTGAGACGCCCGGTGACAGCGCCGGGTTCGTGTTTGGCAGTTGGTGGGCTGCCGTAGTGATTAACTTGAGCACCAGATACTGCTCGGCAAGCGATAAGTTGTTATATATCAGTGAGTTATGTGTTTGGTTTTGATTTTGGCGAGTGTTGGGGGGGGATTGGGTGTGGGAAATGGGGGGGGTGGGACTTTGGTGCGGTTGAAAGCTGTTGAATTGCGAAACGGTGCGTGAGCGGATATGAGTCACGCAGCACGGTTTGCACGTGGCATTTGCTGGCAGGATTGATTGCAGGTATGCCGAAAGACGTGTTGAGAGTAGGAATTTTTACCTTTTGCATTGGTAGGACGGGCGAGTCTAGATGAATTCTGAATACGATAAGAAGACGGATGTTTTGCAGCGCGTGATGCTGCATACGCTGGCGCCTTTGCGCAGGCAGGAGCAGCAGGATTTTGGCGAGGCTGATCGGCAGCGCGGGCGTGGAGCGGGGAAGATTCCGCAAAAGACGTATCGTGATTTGCAGTGGGATCAGGTGATTGCGGCGCTGCTAAACGCGAGTGTGACGCCGGAGGGCGCGCAGGTTCTGGCGGATATGTCGCCGTTTGGGGATCGTGCGTCGGTGGAATACCGGTTGCAGGAAATTGCCGAAGCGATGGAGCTGGTGGAGGGCGATGAGGGGCCGCCGTTGCGGGGATTGCGTGATATTCGCAAGGCCGTGGCGTATGCGCGGCGTGGCGGGACGTTGGCGGCCGAGGATCTGGAAGCGGTCGGTAAAAACGGCGATGTGGCGGCGCGTTGCATGCGTTATTTTGCGGGTCGTGCGGAGCGCGCGCCGGTGTTTTCGCAGGCGACGCGTGAGTTGGATGCGTGTGTGGAGCTTAGGGCGGCGTTGTCGCATGCGATTGAGTCGGGTGGCAGGCTGTCGGATCACGCGAGCCCGGATCTGGGGCGGTTGCGGCGTGCGGTGCAGAGTCATCACGACCGGATTTCGACGCGTGTGGACAGTTTGTTGAACTCGGACAAACTTGAGAATCATCTGCAGGACAATTATTTTACGGTTCGTGACGATCGTTATGTGTTGCCGATTCGCGTGAGTGCGAAAAATACGGTGACGGGTATTGTGCATGGGTATTCGTCGACCGGGCAGACGGCGTTTGTGGAGCCGACGGAGCTTATTGAGCTGAATAATCAGTTGCGGTGGGCGCAAATCGAGCTTGCGGAAGAAGAAGAGCGCGTGCTGGCCAGGTTGTCGGGGTTGGTTGCGGATTTTGCGCCGTCGCTTGAGCGCAACGTGGAAGTTCTGGCGTATCTAGATGTGGTGACGGCGTGTGCGAAGTTCGGGCGAAAGATCCGGGCGACGGTGCCGGAGATCCGTGAGGCGGGTCTGGAGCTTGTGCAGGCGCGTCATCCGCTTTTGTATCTGAAGATGGAGCGCACGGTTGATGGGGAACGTGTGAATGACACGGTTCCGAACGATATTCATGTGGATGAAAGTACGCGTGTTTTGATCGTTTCCGGGCCGAATACCGGTGGTAAAACGGTTGCGCTGAAGACGGTTGGCCTGTGTGTGCTGATGGCGCGCTTTGGTTTGCCGCTTCCGGTGGCTGATGGCAGTAGTATTGCGCTTTTTGAGACGGTTTTTACCGATATTGGTGATGAGCAGTCGATTGAGCGCGATTTGAGTACGTTTTCCGGCCATGTGGTGAATATCAATCAGTTTTTGCCACATTGTAATGACGGCAGTCTGGTGCTGTTGGACGAGCTTTTCACGGGTACAGATCCGATGCAGGGCGCGGCGCTTGCGGTTTCGTTGTTGGAGGAGCTTGCGCGTTACGGATCGACGACGATTGTGACGACGCATCTTGAGGGCTTGAAAACGCTGGCGTATCAAAACGAGTCGTTTGCGAATGCGTCGATGGGATTTGATATTGAAACGCTGACGCCGAGTTATCAGCTGACGATTGGGATTCCGGGGAGTTCGTTTGCGGTGCGGATTGCGGAGCGGCTGGGCTTACCTGAAAAAATTGTGGGGCGTGCGCGGCAGGTTCTGGAGGGGCAAGATCATCATAGCGTCGAGGAGGTTCTGGCGCGGTTGGAAGATCAGATGAGCGAGCTTCAAAAAGAGCAGCGGCGTTTGCAGCAAACGCGTCATGAGGCGGAGCGTGCGCAGGAGAAGTTTAAGAAAAAGTACGCGGCGCTTTTGACGGAAGAACGCGAGACGATTTTTGGGGAAACGCGCAAGGTTCGTGAGCAGCTTCGGCAGGCGCGCGGTTTGATTCGCGACAAGGTCAAAGAGTTGCAGGCGGCGCAGGTCGTGGAGCGTGCGGATATGACGCGTCAGGATTTGCAGCGGATGCGCGATGAATTGCAGGCCAGTGAACGGCTTTTGGAGCAGGCCGATGCGTACACAAAACCTGCGGAAGCGACTTTGCAGGGGCGTGTGCGTGTGCAGCCAGCGGAGTTGGAAGATGGAATGCGGGTTTATTCAGCGAGTTTTAAGCGCGACGGTGTGATTCACAAATATAGCGCGGGTGACGATCAGGCGATTGTGCAGATCGGCGCTTTGAAGGCTTCGGTGGCTGTTTCGACCTTGTATTATGCGACGGAAGAAGAGCGAAAAGCGCATATGAGGGGACGTGTTGTGTCGTCGGGGCGCAAATCGACGGTGGGCACGATCGCCAGCGGTGGGGCGGAGCCAACGATATTGTTGCCGCAGACCGGTGATAACGCGTGTGATTTGCGTGGGATGCGAGCGGACGAGGCGCTTGAAAAGATGGAGTTGTTTTTGGATGCCGCGTATCTGCGGAATTTGGGCGGCGTTTACATCATTCATGGTCATGGCACGGGTTCGCTGAAGCGTGCGGTGCGCGGAGAGTTGCCGTTGTCGCCGTATGTGAAGGAATTTCGGCGCGGTGAGCAAAATGAAGGCGGCGACGGTGTGACCATCGCGTTTCTTAAAAGTGCGGGTTGAGCGGTAGGTAATCGTCGTTATGTGGTCTGAGTTTTTGCATCATATCAGTATTCATTTTCCGATTGTTCTGGTGATCGTTCTGGGCGCAATCGGGTTGTTTGCACTGAAAAACGAGACGCCGGAGTTGCAAACGGTGTTGCGCTGGGGCGGCTGGGCGGCTTTTGTGGCGACGACGGTTGCGCTGGTTTCCGGGATCGTGAGTGCGCCGGGGATGTTTGGCGGCGGCGGCTCGGTGGAGCTGACGCATCATCGTGACCTGGGGATAACGCTGTGGGTCGTGGTGGGGCTTGCGGTGTGGTCGTACGAGTATGGTTATCGTAATAACGTGCGAGACTTGCGCTCGTTTGGGGTGATGATGTGGTGTGTGGCGGTTTTTGCAGTGATTGGAACGGGGCATTTTGGTGGAACGGAGTTGCATCCTGATACGGTTCCCTGGGTTTCAGTGGATGAATGAAGGATGGTTTATAAGGGCCTCACGCGAAGTCGCGAATTGCCGTAAAGAAGCGCAGAAAGAAGAACGACGAACGAAGAATAGCGGATAATATAGGTTCCTTAAAAGCGAAGCGGCCATTTCTCGGAAAGGAGAAATGGCCGCTTTTTTAGGTGTCTGGTTATCTGGAGGTTACTGCGTCAGGCCGGAGCTGCACAAGCAGGTGGGGCGGCCGGAGGCGTCGGGATGCCAGTAGGTTTCGAGGTAGTCGTCGTAATTGTCAGACATGTACTCCGGACTGGTGATGTCTATGGAACCTGTCGGGCAGACACAGACGTCGCGCTCAAAGCAGGCGGCCGCTGCGTAGTCGCCGGTTAGCGTTGTGCGTAGTGGAGCAGGCTCATCACCTTCTTGGACGGCAGTGAATCGTTGCTCGACGTTGTAGCGGTTGTTGCTCTTGGACAGGTTGTCGATGAGTGCGTCGCAGTCGTCATCCAGGCCGTTACAGATTTCGGGCATTGGCAACAGCGGAACGCAGATTTCTTGAGCGTCGACGCAGGATGCATGGCCGATATTGCAGCGAATGGTTTCTTGCTGGATCTTCGCGGTGTTGCGTCCGAAATCGACGTGACATGCAGCGATTCCTTCCCATGCGACGTCGTCAACGATGCCGTTGCAGTCGTCGTCGAGGCCGTTACAGACTTCGGTTCTGGGCGCAGGTCCGGGGCCAGCGCTGCAGCCAAGGCGTCCATCAGCACCGCAAACTTTGTAACCGAACTCTTCGCAGATGCCGAGTTTACCGTTGGAGCAACTATCGCCTTCTCCGACGAGCGAGGTGTTGCACTGAGCGGCAGGACTTGGTTGGCAGACGTCGGTTCCGAAATCGCAGGTCCAGCGGCCAGTGGGGCACTCGCAGGTGTCTGGATCGAACACGTCACATTTTGCGTCGTAGGGTTGAGAGCAAAGGCAGGCAACCTGGGTATCGATGATGCGGCTCGTACCGCTCTGGACCAGACCGCAGTAGGTTGCGTTTAGTTTCACGAACTTTCGATCGGTCTCGGACGCCCAGGACCAGCCTTTGGGGCCAGCGTTGGTGGATTCTTCGTGATAAATGCGTCCGATGCCGCCATCGAGTGAGACGTAGACACAATCGTAGCCTTCGCAGCCCAGGTTTGATTTGGGAACGGTGCCGCCGCCGAGAACGGAGAGGGGATAGGTGCAGGCGATTGCGCTGGAAATCGAGGACAATGCGACACCAAGTGCCGCAGCGTTGTTGGCCTGATAACTACCTGAGCACGTACCTCGGAAGTCGTTGTATCTCGATGGGTTTGTGCAAACATCACCGGATGTGCAGGAGCCAGTTCCGCCTGCGGCAGCGAGTATGTTGTTGAAAGCAGTGTCGGTATTGGATCCGAGTCCGATCATGTAAAGCGGCGCGACGTCACGATGTTTACAGGCTTGAACAACAGCAGAAGATGCATTGTTCGGGTAACCATCGGTTATCAAGATTCCGGCGGATGCGCGTTTATCGTCACTTACAGCGAGCTTTTCGTCAAAATTCAAGCCCCAACTTATGAGGTTCCCTGGTGATGGGACAAATTTACCATTGCTATTGCGGGTTACAAACCGATCACGAACGCGGAGTTCCCAGACTCCCTTCATGTCATGGTTTTCAAACCCAACAACATCCATGCGGGTCAGAGAAAGTTGAGATTCGGGTATGGTTCCATGTGGAAACAGCACGACGGTTTTACCGGCATGGCGTAGTTCGATTTCATATTCATAAAGTCCCCGGGTGTTTTCAACCTGGACATCGAACATGAGTCGATCAAAGTTCTTGGATTGGGCAATATTGATCTTCGACGTAACCCAGGGGCCAGCTGGAAAACTATCATAGTTATAACAGGTACTTAACCACAAAAAACCACATGCTCTCGTGGATTCACCGGTATAGGTCGAGTCTGGGAGTGGTGTTACTGTCTGGTTAATAAACCTTCCGACGTTTCGGAAAAATGGACCTGTGTTCACGGTGCCGCGCACGGTGGCACTATTGTACATTGCCTGAATAGCCTCGGCCGTGGGCGTGCCGCCGGTCGGGTTGTAGCTGTTCATGGTTCCCATGATCTGTGAGTTCGCGTTTGCCATCACTTCATGATAGATCGTCGCTCTTGAACCCTGATACATCCCGAATCCAAATTCAAGTTTATTTGGAGTGGTTTTCGTGTTGTCAAATGTAACCTTATCGACAGCTCTTTTTGCAACAACCCAGCGGCTATCACTACTTGAGGAGTCTGCTCGGGATGTCATAGAGCCTGAGCGATCGACCATGATCATGACCGAAGGAGGCATGGCTTGCCTGACTTCATGCTGTGTTAGCGGGCTGCATTGCTCACTATCGAAGGTCCAGCTTGCATGTGCAATATTCGGAAGACAAAGGCAAAATATTATAAATGTTGCCATCTGAATGGCGATTGGGAATTTTGATTTCAACATGAGGAACCTCACAATATATGTATTTGATAGCAATTCATTTTTAATAGCAGGCGTGTGAAAACTTATTGAATATCAATACTATATTGGAACGTTTCTTCATTGCCGACTTCTTGGTCGATGAAAATGAAATATCCTTTTGTCTCGGGGACAGTCCAAACGAGGGGATCTTCACTGTCGTAGGCGGTCGCGACACATCGCAACTCAGAAGGAGAGCCGCATGTCGATGAAATAAAGGTTGGTACTCGGTTGGAATTGATGGTTACGACGTCACCAGCTTGTAGATCCGGTAGTGAGAATACAATTTCTTGACCTGGTGTCGGTATCGGAGTGCCGTTTACTTCGCAGCCAGGAATGTTCTGGAAGTCATAACGGTGATCGTAGGACGCACTGTGGCCGGTGAATGTTGTGGAGGCAGTAACGACGATGGGTTCTGCACAGCTATTTCCGCGACATTCCGTTCCGGAACCCGTGCAGGTGCTGGCACATGCGTAGGTTTCCGTTACGCCCGCTCCTTCACAGCGGCTGAAGACGCCATCTGTGCACGAGTTTCCATTGGCTCCAGGGATGCAATCGACGGGCTGGGCGGTGAGGTCAACGGTGAAGTCGTGGCCGCGGCCGACGGTTAGTTCGACGACCATGAAGTAGTCATGGCCAGCGAGTGCGTGGAAGGATTGTTTTTCGTGGTCAAAGCATGGGTCCATGCTGCTGCCGGGGATTTTGCAGGAGTCAGTGTGAAAAGCGATGACTCCGTCGAACTGGCCGAGCCATTTTGCGTCGAAGTCGATGCGTGAATCTTGTTCAACGGTGAATTTGAAGACGGCTTCGGCGCCGACGGTGGGTTTGTTGTCGCCAGGTCCACACGTTGTGGAGATGACGTCGGAGACGCGACGCAGGGTTCCTTCGGCGGTTTTCTTAACGCCGAGTTTGAGCTGGCCGAGATTGGTTGCATCCCGGCATTTGCGGTCTGCGGTGTCTTTGACGCACTCGCCGACTACGCAAATTTCGCTGGCGAGGCAGGAATCATTGCAGGTCGAGTCGGGTGGGACGTTGGTGTCGTCTTCGGGTCGTGTATCTGGATCAACACGCGTGTCTTGATCGTCGATTTCGGTGTCGGAGTCGTCGGTGTCAGTGAGTTCTTCGACGTCTTTTTTACCGGTATCTGTCGGACTGTTGTCGTCGTATCCGACGTCATTTTTGCCGGTGTCGCCCGGGTTGTTGTTAATAATGACGTTGGGTTTTTTATTCGGTTCTTCGCCGCAGGCGCTCAGGCTGACGAGCGCGAAGATCGCTGAAAAAATAATGATGAGGTTGGAGGGAGATTTGATGAAACGTGCGGGATGAAGCCGATGGCCCGTGGACTCGCTTATTTGTACTGGCATTTTAAAGCCCCTGTTTTAATTGTAAGGTATTGTAAATCCTCTGCGCCCAGTATAGCAAATATTAGGCGTGGCGCAAACCCAGCGTAAAAATGACTAAAGATGTTTGGATGGGGGGTCAGCGGACGAGCTGGACAAATTCGCGTTCGCGTTTGGCGAGTTCTGCGTGGCCGAGTTTGTCGTAGGCGATGGCGAGTTGGTCGTGGATGTCGGGGTTGAAGGGGTTTATGCGGGCGGCTTCTAAAAGGTAGGTGCGGGCGTTTTTGTGGTCGCCAAGCGCGTTGGAAGCGCGGCCGAGTTCGAGCCAGGTGGTGACGTATCCAGGGTGCAGATCGCGAACCGCGAGCAGGGCGTTGATGGCGTCTTGGTGGCGGTTGACGTGTTGGAGTGTCTGGGCCAGGCGCGTTTGCAAAATGGGGTTGTGGTCGCCGAGCAGGTGGCTGGCTTTTTCGTATTGGACGACGGCTGCGGCGAATCGGTCGCGGGCCTGGAGGAGTTCGCCAAGTTTGATGTGGTCGCGGGCTTCGGGTTGGGCGATTTCGCTGAGTTCGCCGGCGGAGGTGTCGTCTTTGAAGACGAGTTTTTCTTCAAGGTCGGCGTCGGCTGGGATGTTGGGTTTGGGGCGCGTTTTCAGGAAGACTTTCCAGTCTTTTTCGAATTCTTTGAAGGTTGTGCCAAGAACCATGGCGAAGGCGGTCTGGGCGTCATAACCCTGGTTGATGGTGTCGAGGACTTTTGCGAAGGCGCCGGGGCCGACTTTTTGGCGCAGGTATTCCATGACGGTATAAACTTCGGCGAATGCTACGGCGGCGTCTTCCTGGCTTGGGAGCTTGGCCATGGACGGGTGCATGGCTTCGAAAGGTATGAGTGTGTTGGCTTTTAATCTTTCTTGCAAAAGCTGTTCACTGGCGAGTGAAATCTGGTTTTGGTCTTCGCCGCGCCAGCGTCGCTCCAGGTATTTGGCGAGTCCTTCGTGCATCCAGATGGGGACGCGGTTGGCGGCTTTTTGGTTGACGACGTAGTGGACGTATTCGTGGATCAGGGTGTCGACCCAGCCGTAGCCGCGCAAAAGCGCGCGTGGGCTGGTGATCATCAGGCGGTTGTACTGGCAAAGCGCGATGGTGCCGGAGGTGCGGATTTCGGCGTCGCTGAGGACGGAAACCTGTGCCAAAACAGCGGTTTGCGGATAAATTTCGACGCGGACTGGTGTTGGCGGGCGATAACCGAGCTCTTCCGCGAGTGCGTCGTAGGCCAGATCGAGTGCTTCAAAGGCGTAGGGTAAAAGGACGCGGTCGCGGCCGGGTTCGATGAAGATCTCGAATCGTCCGCTGGGGCTGAGGTGACGCTCATATTTCTGGGTGACTTCGATTGTGTTTTTGATGATGTCGCGCAGCTCGGGAAGATCGAGGTTGCGGGAGCTGCCTTTGGCGATGGCGGCATCGATTTTGTCGAGCGCTTGTTGGTAATTTCCCTGATAAAAATCGTAGCGTGCTTCGAGATACATGACCTCGACGGTGCCGGGGTATTGGGCGGCGAGTTTTTGGATGACGGCAAGGGCTTCTGGCATCTGCCAGCTTGAGAGAAGCTGGTCGGCCTGCATGGCGGTTTGCGCTTGAGCGGCGGGCGCAAAAACAGGCTGAATGCCGAAGGAAAACAGGGCAATGAGCAGGGTTGTGATGAAGAATTTGGCTGATATTTTCATTCTACAAGACTCTTATAATAGCGTTCGATCTCGTTTTGATAATCTTCGAGACGGCCTTCGCGCATGCCTTCCATGACTTCTTTTCGGTAGCGTTCGTGTGCTTTTCGACTGTCCTGGGTTGGAATTTCGACGCGTTCTGGTTTTTCCTGGCCTGTTTGACGTTGCTCGTTTTTCTGGCGTTGCAGTGCATCGCGCATTTGTTGTTTGAGTTCGCCGAGCTGGTCGAGCGCCTGGCGTTCCTGGTCGAGGGCGCGTTGGGTATTGGGTTCGGACAGGCTTTTTTGGGCCTGTTTCATGGATTCTTTTGCAGCTTCAAGCTGTGGTTTGAGTTGTTGTTCGAGAGCCGGGAAACGCTGGCTGGCTTCGTCGAGTTGTTCACCGAGCTTTTCGGCCTGTTCGGCGGCCTGTTGTTGGCGTTCGGCAAGTTCTTCGAGGCTTTGTTGGTCTTGGGGTTGCATGTTTTGCTGGCCCTGGTTCATCATTTTTTCGAGTTCATCGACGATTTGTTGGCCGCGTGGAACGGTTGGGTTGAGATCGCCCAGCGCGTCGTGGATTTGCTTGTGTTCGGGTGAATTTGGGGACGTGTAGCGTTGCGAAAGATTCATCATCTGGCGCAGGGCACGCAGGCTGTCGAGCGAGGATTTGGCGCGCTCGAGGCTTTGTTCGATGTCCTGTAATTCGACCATTTCGCGCAGGTTTTTCAGTTTTTTGCTGGATTCTTCGATGAGTGTGCGGTCGCGCTCGGGAAGCTCACGCTCGGCGATGCGGTCGATCGCGCGTTGTTGTTCGTCGATGCGGCGGAGCATGTCTTCGGTGAAGGGTTTGAGCATTTTTTCGATGGCTTCTTTTCTGTTGTCGGCCATTTTTTGTTGCAGTTCACGGGTGTCTTTTTCGATCCCTTTTTCGAGGCTTTCGAGATCGTTGGCCTGGTCGAGTAGTTCGGAAACTTTTTGGTCGAGTTCGGAGATTCCTTCGGGTTCGGCGTCGGAAAATGCCTTGTCCATGTCTTTGGTGAGCGAGTCGAGGGTTTCGTCCATCTGGTCGAGTGCGGCCAGGGCGCCGTCGATGTCGTCGTTGTCGAGCATTTCTTCGATCGACTGGAGCTGATCAGCGAGTTGTTTGGATTCGCTTTCGAGTTCGGCGGCCTTGAGGGCGTCCATGTTCATGTGTTCTTGGGGGAGCTTTTGGAGCTGCATTTGCATGCGGGCCATGAGTTCGGCCATGCGTTGGCGCAGGCGTTGGATCTCGCGTTTGATAGCAGCTTTAAGCTCCGGATCTTGGGATTCCTGGTATTGCTTGAGCAATTCTTTGAGGCGTTCTTTTAGTTCGCGAATGTCTTCGGCGGTGGTCTGGATGATTTCCATTTTCTGGCTGGCGAGCAGTTCTTCCAGGCGTAAAACACCTTTTTCGAGCACGTCTTCGCTGCGTGCGGCGTAATCGGCCACGGTCTGGGTGCTGGTTACGTCGGGCAGCCTACCGTTGGCGGTCGCGCGGTTCAGCGTTGTGGTTCCGGAGTTTTGGAGTTGTTGGAGCTGATCGAGCAGCGCGGAAAAGAAGGTGATGTCGCGCTTGAGCATCATGGGATCTTCCTGAAGTTTCTTGGAGATCTTTTCCATGTTCTCGAGGATGGGCGGGCGCTGATCGTGAACGGTCTGGATGCGCGCAATCTTTGTCGACCAATTATCGGCGTCTTTGGCGGCAACGACTTGTTTGTAAATCTTGTTTTTCTTGATCTTTCGTTCGCCGACCGGGGCTTCGAGGAAATCAGCGAGGTGTAATAAAAGTGCTTCGGCGACGGCTTGTTGGTCGGCGATGTTGTCGAGGTGTTTGTCTTCGGGGCTGGCAACGAAAAGTGTGATCGATTCGCTTTTTCCAATGCCCGGGCCGGTGGCGCGGTTGTGGTCGCGTGCTTCCAGATAAAAGGTGATGGAGTCTTTGGGCTGCAATCCGAGTGGTTTTAAATCGAAGTGGATTTTTCCGTTTACTGCGCGTGGAAAGCCCGCGAGGTTGATTTCGTCGACGCCTTTTCGGTCGAGCGTGTCTTCGCCGCCGGCGAAATAAAATACGCGGTCTACGGCTGCGATGCCAAAATCATCGGAAACTTGGAAGCTGAGTTCGACGATTTCGTCGGGGCTGACTTCAAGTTCGCGGGCTTCGGGCGTGGTGATTTCGATGCTGGGGGCGTCGTCCGCGAGTACGCGGAGCAGGCGGTCCTGGCCATCGGTGTAGACGGTTTTATCACTCATAACTGCGCGGAATTGATAGGTTCCTTCGTGCAGTGCGACAAAGTTTGCTTCGAGAAATCCGTCCTGCAATTTGGACATCACGAGTACTTCGGGTTCTTCGCTGTTGGCCGTTTTGAGGACGATTTCGATGCGCTCGGTTTCGGGCAAAAGCGCGCTGGTTCGAATCGTGATGTTGGTGCCGGCCAGTGCTTCGATGTATCCGGTGGAGCCGCGGATAAGCTGGCGTTCGATGCCCATGTAGGATGGAAATGTGAGGGTTACTTCGAGCGGGCCGACAACCGGGCGTTCGTTGATTCTCGCCAGTAATGCGGCGCCGGGGACGTTGGCGCCAAAAAGCGCGTTGAGTGTCCAGGTGGGTGCAAAAATCATCGGAATCGCGGTGATTACTGCGGTCACGGCCAGTGCAATTGCCGGAATGGTTAATTCGCGGCGCGGAATCAGGTGGCCGAGATGTCCGTCTTGTTGCAGATCGAGAACCGTGCGGGTGGTGCGCGCGATGTGTGCTTCGGCCAGCGCGCGGCTGAAGCCGGGGTCGGGTTTGTTGTCGTCCGCACGATAGAGTTGGTCGCCAAATTCGAGGGCTGCGACGAGGTCGTTTCTAAATTCGGGGTAGTGGCGTTGTAAGAGCGAAGCGGTGCGGTATTCGTTGTGTTTTCGGCGCAAAAATAGCGTGAGTGTGATCGTGGCAGCCAGTGTCGCTGCAGCCAGCCCCATCCACAACACCCAGCTTCCCAGCAGTGCTCGCCAGGTCGGGACCGCTGCGCTCAGGGCGAGGATTCCGAGAGTGACAGCGAGCATGGTGATGAAATACCACAGCGCTCCTTCGAGGATGAGGGGAAGGCGGATTGCGGATTGTGTTTTTCGCAGGAAGACGCGGAGGGCTTCCCATTGCGATTGTGAGGACGAATTGCTCATTGAGTTTGGCTTGGTTCAGGCTGGTGTGCGGTGATTTTTCGGGTTGGGTGAGGTTTCGCAAGCTCCGTGGCGCGCATTGTACGGTATGTGCGTGGTATCAGCCAGTTGCTATCAGCGAGTGTGTAACTTTGGGGCGGGATTGGTTTAATCCAATTTGTTTGATGAGGTGTGGTGGGTGTTGGGTGGTAAAAGCACTGCAACGGCAAAGGCAACACCAAAAGCATCGCGCGAAGACGCGAGAAGGGTGTAGCGCTGCGGTCCGGTGGTGTCACAGGTTTTGTGAGGGGTGTGGATCGGTGAGGGTGGAGGTGTCACAGGTTTTGTGAGGGGTGTGGATCGGTGAGGGTGGAGGTGTCACAGGTTTTGTGAGGGGTGTGGATCGGTGAGGGTGGAGGTGTCACAGGTTTTGTGAGGGGTGTGGATCGGTGAGGGTGGAGGTGTCACAGGT
>JBEBSM010000024.1:0-18033 GCA_040394315.1 Lujinxingia vulgaris | reverse complement strand
ACCAGCGCTACCACCGTGCCCGCAAAAATCGCGCTCCACGCAATTTGTCGATGCGTTTCCGGAATTACGCCAGCCCTCACAAAGGTTTCTTCCGACTCTCGATACGTCTCCGACTCACTATACGTACGCGGCGTCGTCGTCAGAGTCTCCCCTTCTTCGCGCAACACCCGTTCGCGTTCGTCTTTTCTATCTACCATCGTTCTACTCCGATTTCTTATAGTTACCTAAACGTCGCGCCCAGGTCCGGATTGATCTTCACACCCGTGATACCTGTCCGGCTGAGGACGCCCGGATCGACTCAGTTTTCCTTAACCGTTTTATCCGACAAGCTCTTGTTGCCGATAAACCGTGCGTCGACACCAAACGTAGACGCCACCACAAAACCGCCAAACCGTTGAAAAACAACACCTTTTCACCAAAACATGCAAACCTCACCGCAACCAACACGCACACGCTTGCAAGCAAGCGATAAATCCCGCAGTCCCTACAATCCGAGGATCGATCAAAGACTGCCGCGCGCAAGCACTTGCCAAGCGCCGTGTAGACTTCTATCTTCCCCGCGATCAGCGCCGTGCACGGTTTGGCCTGCACCCACTTTTTTATGACGACGGACAAATTAATGAAGATCTCTGCAATCGAAACCCGACTGATTCGCGCTCGTGACGAAGCCCTCACCGCCCTCGAAGTTCCCAGCGAACTTTTTGACCAGCTCCACTTAGCCGCCCCGCCCGAACCCCACATGGGCGACCGCGGATTTCCCTGCTTCGTACTCGCCCGTCAACTGCGCAAATCCCCGGCCGCCATTGCAACCGACGTCGCCGAGCAGATCCAAAAATCGCTCACAGAAGACGATCTGATCTCCGAAGTTTCCACCGCCGGCCCCTACGTAAACCTGCGCCTGCACCCCGGCCGCCTGGCCCAGATCGTCGTCGGCGAAGCCCTGCAATCCGGCGAGCGTTTCGGCGCCGACTGCGTCACCGCGCCCGAACACGTCATGATCGAGTACTCCGCGCCCAACACCAACAAACCCCAGCACCTCGGCCACGTGCGCAACAACCTGCTCGGCGCAGCCGTCGCCAAAGTCCTCGCGTTTGCCGGCGACAAGGTCACCCGCGTCAACCTCATCAACGACCGCGGCATCCACATCTGCAAATCCATGCTCGCGTACGAATTATTCGGTGAGGGCGTCACACCAGAATCCACCGGCACCAAGGGCGATCACCTGGTCGGCGAATACTACGTTCTCTTTGAAACCCGTTTTCAGGAAGAATATAGGGGCTGGCAGCGCACACCCGAAGCCGAACAGCTTTTCCAGACCTGGCTTTCATCACCCGCCGGCACCACCGCCCAAAAAGAACTTGGAACGGACACCGACGTTCTCCACAAGAAATTCTTTGCCGATCACAAAGACAAATACTTCAACACCGAAAGCCAACTCGGCGCACAGGCCCGCAAAATGCTCGTCGCCTGGGAAGCCGGCGACGAAGCCGTCGTTGGCCTCTGGCAGATGATGAACTCCTGGGTTTTTGCAGGTTTTGACGAAACCTACAAACGCCTCGGCGTTGGCTTTGACCACGTTTATTACGAATCCCAAACCTATCAGCTCGGCAAACAAATCGTCACCGACGCACTCGACGACGGTATTTTCAAACGCCTCGACAACAACGCCATCGCCTGCGATCTGGAGCGCGTCGGCCTCACCGGCAACAAAGTCCTTTTGCGCGGCGACGGCACCAGCGTCTACATGACGCAAGATCTCGGCACCGCCCTGCAACGCTTCGACGCCTACAACATGGACCGCATGATCTATGTCGTCGGAAACGAACAAGACTACCACTTCGACGTCCTCTTCCGCGTGCTCGGCCTGCTCAAACCAGAGCTCGCGGGACGCTTCCACCACCTGTCCTACGGCATGGTAAACCTGCCTGAAGGCAAGATGAAAAGCCGCGAAGGCACTGTCGTCGACGCCGACGAACTCATGAACGAAATGGTCACCCTGGCCACCGACGCCATCGAAGAACGCTACGCCGAGCTACCCGCGCCAGAAATCGCACGCCGCGCCGAAGTCATCGGCCTGGCCGCCCTCAAATACTTCATTCTCGATTTCAACCCGCGCAGCACCGTCATGTTTGACCCCCAGAAATCCATCGACTTCCAGGGACGCACCGGCCCCTACTGCCTCTACTCCTACGCCCGCATCCAGAGCATCGCCCGCCGGCTCGGCGGCTGGCCAACCCTCGACGACGCCCAGACCAGCGCCGCTCTTTTAGCACTCGGCTCCGAGCCAGAACTCCAGCTCATCCGCCAGCTCCAGCAATGGCCGCACTTCGTAGCCCTGGCCGCCAAAAACCTGGACCCCAGCAAAATCACCGAACCCCTGTTCAACGTCTGCAAAGCGTTTAGCACCATGTACAACGACGCCGACCACCGCATCGTCGACCTCACAGGCCCACGCCGCGACGGCCTCCTACTACTGGCCCGCGCCGTCACCCACACACTCGAAGCCGGCCTCACCATGCTCGGCATCGATATCCTCGACGAAATGTAATTTATGGAACGGGCCGGTGCTCCACCGGCCCGTTTCACCCAACGGCCCAGATCTTCTGGTCACACACCAGAAAACTTCACCCAACGGCCCAGATTTTCTGGTCACACACCAGAAAACTTCACCCAACAGCCCAAATACGCAGGTCAGCGACCCAAACGACACAGGTCCTCAAAACCAATTATTTTCCCGGTACCACTGCGCCGTCTGCACGGCGCCCTCCTCAAGCTGGATTTCCGGCTCCCACCCCAGCGCATCCGTGATCGCTTCATGACCACAAACCCAGCTCGCTTCACGCATATCTGTATATTTATCACGCCCAAAAATAATCGATTTGCGCATCACGCGCGCGTAACCATCCACCAGACCCGCAGCCGATTTAAACAACGTCGGCGGCAGCTTGATCACACGCGCACGCTTACCAAAGGCTCCGGCAATCAACTGCGATAACTCGATCCACGAATAAGCCGCGCCGTCATCGACCGGAAACACCGAACCCGACGCATGTTCCTTATCGATGCACGCCACAATCGCCCGCGCCAGATCGTCCACATGAATCACACTCAAAAACCCATCGCCCTTGCCATACACCGGCGCGATCCCGAGCTTTGCCATCTTAAAAACGCCAAACATCCCGTAATCACGCGGCCCATACACCACCGGCGGCCGCACAATCGTCAACGGCAAATCCCCGCAACGCTCCCGCACACTGTGCTCACCCGCCAATTTACTCTTACCGTAATGACTCACCGGCTTGGGCTCACGCCCCACCGCGCGACCCCGATCTCCATCACCCGGCCCCTGCGCCGCCACACTTGAAACCAACACAAACCGCTTCAACCCCGGATTGGCCTTTGCCGCCACAGCCGCCAGCGCACCACTCGCTGCACCGTTGACCGCATAAAACTCATCGTAATCAAGCACCTTAATAATCCCCGCGATATGAATCACCGCATCCACATTCGCCAGTGCCTCCGCCAACGCTTCGGGCTTTGACATCGATCCCTCAAAAAGCTCCACCCCCAGCTTCTCCAGATGCTCAATATCCGAAGTTTTCCGCACCAGACACACCGGCTCATGCCCCACCGCCAGCAACCGCTCCACCACATGCGAGCCCACAAAACCCGTTCCACCGGTCACAAAAACGCGCATCTTCAAATCCCTTTTTCAACCATCAAAAACCACCCGAGCCCCGCACCAACACTGGCCCGGCTCCCACCTCAGAGACGGGCACCGCCGCCCCCCAACACCTCAAACCACTCGCCCCACAAACGCACGCACCGCGGAGCCCGGTGAAACCGGTGCGCAGCGCGTTTCTGTTTTAGCCCCACGAGAATCGTGGGGGGAAGATATCGATTCAGGACTGCAACCCCTTCTCATAAACACGCTGCGTCTTGTAATGCTCCGCACCCATGAACGACATCCCGAAGTTAATCTTGTCGTTATTCGCAAGCGTCCAGCTCGCTTCCGCCTCCACATACCCACGCGCCTTCGCATTGCGATGGATCGTGACATACAAAAGCAGGCTCAAACCACCCAGCGAGCTGCCGCGATATTCGCGTTTCACACCCAGCAACACCTGACGAAAGGTTTTCGGACGCTTCACCTTGAGATGATACGCAGCCTTGGCCAGTCCCAACGGAAACAACTTACCATCGATCGCATGCGATACTTCATGAAGGTTTGGCAAAGCCACGCACATCGCAGCCGGCTTGCCGTCGACTTCTGCGATCAGACACATGGCCGGATCTGCGATCAGGCGAAATTCCGAAACCATTGCGCGAAGCTCGGATTCGGTCATCGGCACATAACCCCAGTTCTTGGCCCACGCGTCATTGAAGATATCCATGATGATCCCGATATCCTTTTCGAGATCTTTCATATCAACCTGGCGCACCACGAGCCCCGGATGCTGCGCCACGGCGTCGGCAATTTGCTGAACCTGCTCGGCCGGATCTTCACGCACATAACGCCAGGAATACATGTCCATCGCGTTTGCGTATCCGGCGGCTTCAAAAAGCTCCTGATAATAACGACGTCCGTGCGGCATCATGATGTAGTTTGGCGTATCAAACCCGTCGACAAGCGTGCCGCAGGACTGATTGGTCGAGAACGAAAATGGCCCACGAATGTGCTCCATTCCCCGCTTTTTGCACCAGTCTTCGGCCACACCCAGCAGCATTTTGGCGGTTTGCGGATCATTTTCACACTCAAAGAACCCAAAAAAACCGGTCTTATCGTTGTGATACTTCAAATGTTCCTGATCGATGTGCGCCGTCAGACGACCGACGATCTTGTTTCCACGACGGGCCACAAAAAGCTGCGCTTCACCGTGCTCAAACCAGGGGTTTGTGCGCGGAAACAAATCCTTCAAAACCACCAGGTCTGGCAGGCTGCGATAATTCGAATCGTTTTTGTACAATTCACGAGGATAGCGCACGAACTCAAGCGTTTCGCGCATGCCTTTTACTGGAGTAACGCTCAACGGAGCATCGTTTTGTGCGGCAGATCTAAATGTCGGAGTCATAATTTACCAGGAATTGAATAGATACATTTCATTGAATCGAAGAAGACAGAGCTTAACGAAAGACACGCGCGGTTATGAAACAAGTCCGATCAATCGTCTTGTCCACCGAAGGCTTCGTCCATACGTCGCTCTAACGCCGCCAGATCGCGGTTGAGCGCGCTTTGTCGACGCATAATCATCGCAATATATGCGAAAACCATCAGCCATAACGCCAGGTAGGCGATGAGCATTAAGGTTCCGCCCGGAACACTGGTTTCCTGCGCTGCCAACGACAACGCCTCGGTGGTTGCCTTGGCAGCCGGCTCTTGCGCAAGCGCCGCCGTGCTCAACAGACTCATTCCCACCAGACCAACGCCTGCCAATCCTTGCTTCATTAAAAGACGCATTTTTCTAGTACCTTAGCTTAGGAATTTTCACGTGTGCGGGCGAGGTCTTCAACTTCCAGATACAACATGTCGAGTTCGTATTCTTTCCAACGAACCCGAAAGCGCATCCAGATCATCACCGCAAAGAGCAACAAAAAGGCAATCATGCTCGTGCTAAACGTCAGCTTCATGGCCGGCGCAAGCCCACCGCCGCCTTCACGCTCGATGACAGGGTGTAATCCGCCCCACATCCGCACCGCATAATGAATAATTGGAATATCGATGAACGCAAAAACCGCCAGCACTGCCGCCAGTTTACGCATCCGATCGTCGGCGTTCGTAAAGCTGCGCAACATCACGTAGCCACCGTATAATAGGAACAAAACGAAGGTCGCCGTCAGTTGCGGATCCCACGTCCAGGCCTTACCCCAGGCCTTGTAAGCCCACAACGGCCCGGAAACGAGCACGTACGAACAAAACAACAGCCCGACTTCCGCACCGGCCACCGCCGCCATATCCCAGTAGCGATTGGGTCGCACCAGATACAAAAGGCTGCACACCGACGCCAGCGTAAAACCAGCATAGGCCGCCATCGCCGCCGGAACGTGCACATAAAAAATCTTTTGCACGACGCCCATCGTCAGTTCAATCGGCGCGTAAAAAAAGATCAATCCCAGCGCAGCCATGACCGCCAGGGCCGTCACCACGACCAAAACCGGGAAAAACTTCTCATCGAAGATTCGCATCATAACAAAACTACCACTTCAAAAGTCTGTAACCGTTTGTAAGAGCACAGAAAAGCCCCGATTGACGCCGGCAAAACCTGCAAACTTTGCAAATTCCCGGAGCATCGGCGTCATCGCTTAACATATCCGCGCAGAATCTGTACAGATCGCAGCGACGGCCTCTGCTACACCTTCGCGGGGCTGTATAATTCCCTGAAACGAATGATTTATGAGCAATTGTTTGATGACTACGCAGTCAGGATGGCTGATTGACGCGCTTTTTGTGCGTCGTGTATAGTGGCCTCCAGACAAAATCCGTGTAGGATGCCTGCAACTGTGAGCCTACGTCTCAAGGTTCACTCACGTTTCTAGCCGTCGTTCTGCTCCCCATCACGAGTGGTTTACAGTGTCAGCAAATGATATCCCAAAACAAGTCTTCGATCAGTCGATCCGGCGCTACTTCAAATGCGTCATGCCTTATCTCGATGACGAAAAGGTCAGCGAGATCATGATCAATGGTCCAGATGACATCTGGATCGAGGTCAAAGGTAAGCTCTACAAGACCGACGCGCGCTTCGAAACCGAAGACGATTTGATGGGCGGTGTAAAAAACATCGCTCAATACGTCGGTAAAACGATCAACAGCATGAATCCGCGCATGGACGCTCGTTTGCCCGACGGCAGCCGCGTTCACGTCGTATTGCCGCCCTGCGCACGCAACGGCGTATCGGTTGCGATTCGTCGTTTCGGTAAGTTTGCGCTCACGCTTGACGATCTGATCAGTTTTGGCAGCGTCAGTCCTGAAGCTGCGAAATTCATCGATATCTGCGTAAAGCTTGAGCGAAACATCATTGTCGCCGGCGGAACCGGTAGCGGAAAGACGTCGCTTCTCAACGTCATTTCGCTGCTCATCAGTCCCAATGACCGTATTATCGTCATTGAAGACTCCACCGAATTGCAGCTTCAGCAGCCGCACGTCATCATGCTCGAAGCACGTGGGCCGGATGCAAAAGGACGCGGCGCCGTCGAAATTGGAGATCTTTTCCACTCCGCCATGCGTCTGCGCCCTGACCGTATCGTCATCGGTGAGATCCGCGGCGGTGAAGCACTCACACTGCTTCAGGCCATGACTTCCGGTCACGGTGGAACGATGTCCACCACACACGCCACCTATCCGGCCGATACATTGCGTCGTCTGGAAACCATGGCCATGATGAACGACGTCGTCATGCCGCTGATGGCTTTGCGCAGTCAGGTTGCTTCCGCAATCCAGGTGATCGTGCAAACCAGTCGTTTCAACGACGGTTCGCGTAAACTCACGCAAATCAGTGAAGTTATCGGTCTTGATGTTAACGGCGAATACAAAATTACCCCGTTGTTCGTATTCAAACATCGCGGTAACGATCCGGACGGTAAGGTATTGGGGCAACTTGAAGCGACCGGCGAAAAACCATCGTTTTTACCGGAAGTCTACGAGCGCGGCCTTCCCATCGATGAAAGCTGGTTCAACGCGCCCCGATCGTAACACGCGTTTGATTGTACTGCTCCGAAATGCTCGTAATTTCGAGCATGAGCCGATGATATTGTCCTCAAGCAGTGTATTTCACCATCATGTCCGATGATCGTTTCAAACAAGCGCGCCGCAGCCTGATCGACAAGCATAATCAGCGCCAACAACAGAGCGACGATGACGATTTTGGCGATGACAATACCCAGCTCGTCGATCTGCACGCGCTGGAATCTCAGGTTGCGCAGCCTGCGCCGTCATTTGCTCCGCCGCCTAATATGAACCAGAGCAATTCCTACGGCTCTAGCAATTCATACGAATCCAGCGCCGACTTCAATGACGAAGCCACCGCGATGTTTGAGGTCCCTGCGGATTTCTCGCCCGGACAGCACGCGCAGTCCGGATCGTTTTCCAGCGCGCCTGCTTATACGCCACCCAGCAGCCAGCAGCCGCAGTACCAACAGCCGCCCCAAAACCAGCCACCTTCGGGTTACGGCCAGGCGCCGGCTTATCAACCACCTGCCTATCAACCACCGGCTTATGAGCCGCCGGCCTATCAACCACCGGCTTATGAGCCACCGGCCTATCAACCACCCGCCGCATCGCCTCAACAACCCATCGGCAGCCACGCATCACAGCCTTTCGTTCCGGACGAGGCCGACGGAAACACACAATTCGTGAATCTGAACGACTTCGTAAACGAAGCCGCTCATTTTACACCCGAACAACAGGCCGCCGGCTACGATGGAAACACGCAATTTGTCGACGTCGCCTCACTCATGGCAGGCAGCGATGCGCACCAACCAGGCTCGCAGGCCGGCATTGGGCCGGGCGATGACATCGAAAACGATCCGATCCTGCGCCAGAGCTATCATTACGGCCCCGGCTCGATTCAAACTGGCGACGTCACCCTGATTTTTGCCAACAATGCCCTGGGCGAAGGTGTCGTTCTCAAACGTGTCTGGCACGGTCCAGCCCACGAGATGAGCACGCCGTTGCGCCAACGTATTGCGCAACTCAATGCACTCAAACACCCGAACCTCATCAGCATGAACGGCATGATCGCAACCGGCACCGGTCTGTGGGTTGAACTCGATCACCCGGGCGGCGCACGCCTCACGGCCGTGCTCCAGGAGCAGGGCCCGCTGCCAAAAGAAACCGTCATGCCCTGGATCCATGCCGTCGCCAGCGTTTTGGCCATGGCTCACACCCAGCAACTGGCGTACGCCAACCTCACCACCGATGCACTGTGGATTCAACCCGACGGATCGGTACGCATCGAACCCTTCGATATGCTTCGTTTCGAAGAACGCGGTTCTCTGGGCGACTTCGGCCCCCAGGAAATGCATCGTCCCGTTGAACAACGTCAGCTCAGCCCGGCAACCGACATCTACAGCCTGGCCGCCGTAGCCGTCGCCGCGTTGACCGGTATTCCGGTTCAATTGGGCCGTGTGCAATCGCTTGAAAAGTCGTTAAAAAACCCGCTGACCAAGGCTCTGTCCAACAACCCGGCCGAAAGACCACAGACGGCCGAAGCATTTGCTGCGTCGTTAATGAACTCGTCTGGATTCGATCTCAAACAACTCGACATCAAGAAAGTCGGCGCCGTTGCCGCACTTCTTCTCGTGCTGTTTGGCGGGTTCATGTACTGGGAAGCCGAAGAAGCAAAGACCAAAGCGCTGGCCGCCCAACAAGTCGAACAGGCTGCACTTGCCAAAGCACAAGAACGCGAACAACTACAGCAAGAGCAAAGCCAACGGCGTACCAAAGAAGCAACGAATATCGCCAACTCCGCCGGCAAAGGATCTCCGGATCAGGCCGACAGCAATGAGTTGGCTGCCGATGCACCCGCAAAAAATCCGGACCAGATAGCACTTCCCGGCCCCGTCAAAATTGACCCGCGCCTGGTAATTGCAACGAGTTTTCAACTCAATCCGCCGGCCAACAACAGTAAAGCACGCACGAAATCGCCTACAAAGGCTGCAGAATACCGCGAGAAAGCCAAAGGTCTCATGGAAGAGGCAAAAACCATGCCCGATTCACGAATTCAGACGACTTATCGCGAAGCCCTGGAAACCGCCACCGAAGCAATACTGCTGGATCCAGAAAATCCTGAAAATAAAGAACTTCTCGAAGATCTTTATAAGAAAGATATCGTTAAAGAATATATGAGCGACCTGCGCACAAATGTTGAGTCCGATGTGCTTCAGGGAAATATCGCCAGCGGGCGTCGTCATTACCGCTCATTAAGCACGACCGATCACAACGCGAACGCCCTGGATTTCTTTGAAAGCGTGAAATCTGCTAAAGTTGAAACCGTCACGCGACGCAACAAAGCTGATTAAACGAATGATTTACAATCGCTTCGCCCAAAAATGTATTACACCTGTTCAACCATGGAGAACTTCATGAAAATCGAACGTCACAGACCAACGCCATTTCTTCCATTCTCACCCGTGGCCGGTCTTTTGGCAGCCGTACTCATGCTCAGTTCACTGACGCTTGGAGCCTGCGGCGATCCGCCACCACCGCCCATGCCCTCGGAATTCGAGTTTTCCATCGAAGCCTTTGTATACGATCAAAATGACGCACCGGTTGCACGCGTACCCATTCTCATCGATGGACAGGTGGTTGGATACAGCGACAAAGACGGCGCTTTTGTTGCAAAAATTCTTGAAAGTCCCAACACAGACATCGAACTCAGCCTGGGCGATCTTTCCGGCTACCGTTTCACCAGCGATAACGTCGTACGCGAAACGCTGGTTGTTCGACAGGGCGTTGGCGGCGCACCTGTAGGCCTGCCGATTACCCTGCGCGCGTCGGTTCACTCACTGAAAAACTCGTACCTGGCCTGGGTTAAAATCAATTGCGACGACTCCCTTCGCGAAGGTTCCTGCGAAAACATGCCGATCAAACTCGACGATAAAGTCGTTGCCACGACCGACAACCAGGGAAAAGCACACTTCGCGTTTGAAGGAATCATCGGTAAAAAGTCACTCGTCACGATCGATACCCCGGTTTATCAAAAAGACAGCGATTATTACGTCGTATTCGACCCGAAACAGCCCAGTTTCGAGCTTAATTTAGGCATCGATAACACCGTCTTCGTCATCGAAGAGAGTTTCACCGACCTCATCGGATTGCACACCGACCGAATGGCCGAAAAAGCCAAGCCCAAAGCCGCAACGCGTCGACGAGCACCCGCGAAAAAGGCCGCCGCCAAAACAACTGCTCCTAAAAAAGCTGCTCCCAAAAAAGAGCCTGCTAAAAAAGCACCCGCCAAAAGTGGAGTTATCGATCTCTGGTAATACATTGCTCTTTTCTGTGACAATTTGCCGCGTAAACATCCCGCCGGCTTAACTTGTACACGACCGCACTTTGGGTTATTGAGACGTCCGATAGACCTCAGGCGAGGCGACCAATCCCGCCTGTAGTATCCCAACCCTCACGGTAGCATTTCACTGCATTTGCTACCTGACCAAAGACCGGTCAGGGAATGAAATCTTGCGGCGGCGCGGTTGATCCGCTCGCAAGACCTTGACCGATAAATGTAAGTCTTTGATTGCCCCTTTAACACAGTGCGGTATTGACGATGACAGATGCTCAAAAAGACTACGAAGTGCGCCGCCAACGGCTCGCTTCGCTCGATGATGAAGACCTTTACGATGACGCGCCCAAACGCGCACCTGAACGAACCGGCACCAACTGGGGACTCCTGATAGGAATTCTGGTCGCTTTTGTCGCCATTGCTTTCATCGTTTTCGACGGCTTAGAAGCAGAAACTTACTTCTTCAGCGTCGATCAGGCCGTCGAGAAAGGCGAAGGTATCTACGGCAAACACGTCCGCGTTAAGGGCGTCGTAGAAACCGGCACCATCGATGGAACCGCCGGCGAACTCGGACATCGCTTCAAAATTTCCGAGCAAGGTGTTTCCATGTCAGTCGTCTACGCCAAAGCTCTTCCTGATACCTTTCAAGAAGGCGTCGAAGTTGTTGCCCACGGCCGACTCGATGATCAGGGAACACTGCACGCTGACGAAATCCTCGTCAAATGCCCAAGCCGATACGAAGGACAGCCGCCAACCGCGCTGGATCCTCAGGCTTCGCTCTAATCCCCTACCCAAGGTTACCTCATGAATTGGATCGGGATGTTTGCGATCTATCTCGCCCTTTATGTCTCGCTGGTCGGCATAGCGCTTAGCTTTGTCGCCGGTCGGACCGGCTCGCGGCGCTTCGTTCTAGCCAGCCGTTTTTCAGCTTACACTGTTTTCGGCGCAGTCAGTCTGGCCTCAGCCGCGCTTTTGCATGCACTCGTCACACACGATTTCAGCCTGCAATACGTGGCAAGTT
This sequence comes from Lujinxingia vulgaris, assembly GCA_040394315.1. Classification (GTDB taxonomy): domain Bacteria; phylum Myxococcota_A; class Bradymonadia; order Bradymonadales; family Bradymonadaceae; genus JACCWM01. The sequence continues at coordinate 6,015 of JBEBSM010000024.1, read as the reverse complement.
TTTCAGACCAGACCATGCCGTTGTTCTACCTGATGGGCGCCTTCTGGGGCGGCCAGGCAGGAAGTCTGCTGTTCTGGATCTTCAAAGCCACGCTCTTTACAGCGCTTGCTGTCTACATCAACCGAAACTCCTACCAGGACTTTATGCCCTGGGTCATCATGGTTTGCCTGACCGTAGCGGCCGGCCTTTTGATCATTTTGACCTTCGGTTCAAACCCGTTTGAAGCCTATACGGTCATTGACGATCCGACCGTTGGAAAAGGCCTCAATCCCCTGCTACAAACCCCCAAAATGGTACTCCATCCGCCAGCCTTGCTGACCGGAATGGCCTCCATGACCATCCCCTTCGCGTTTGCAGTTGCCGCTTTGATTACCGGAAACTTCTCCAACGCATGGGTCGAAGCTGCTCGCAAATGGATTTTGATTCCCTGGTTGTTTCTCTCCATCGGCAACATCCTCGGCGGCATGTGGGCTTACGAAGAACTCGGTTGGGGCGGTTATTGGGCATGGGATCCGGTTGAAAACGCTGCGTTTTTACCCTGGTTGACCTCCACCGCACTGATTCACTCGCTGATGATCCAGGAACGCCGAGGTATGCTCAAGCGCTGGAACGTCGGCCTGATGATCGGCACCTTCTTGCTCACAATTTTCGGTACCTACATCACGCGAAGCGGACTGATTGAATCCGTTCACAGCTTTGCACAGAGCGATATCGGACCGTTTTTCCTCGTGTTCTTGCTGACTATGATGGTTTTGAGCACCGGTCTGTTTGTCTGGCGCTGGAAAGACATGTTCGCCGAACAACGCCTCGACAGCCCCATCAGCCGCGAAGCAACCTTTATCTTCAACAACTGGCTGTTTTTGAGCATGACCGGCGTCGTTATGTTTGGAACCATGTGGCCAAAGATCAAAGAAGCCCTCACCGGCCAGGAAATCGCCATGGGTCCGCCCTGGTTCGATAAATGGATGGTCCCGCTGGGCTTGCTCCTCATGCTGTTGATGGGCATTGGAACGATCATTTCATGGCGTCGCGCAAGCTGGAAGAACTTCCAAAATAACTTCATCGTACCGATCGCTGCCATGCTGCTTATTTCACCGGCACTGATCGCTGTTTACTGGAATCTTCGCGGTGTTCACCTGGGCGTAAACCCGGACGGTATGGAAGCCGGATACGCCATGACGTCGGTTGCGCTCTGCATATTTGTTACCGCAACGATCGTTCAAGAATTCTACCGAGGTATTCGCGCGCGCCGCAAAATGCACAAAGAATCCATCTTCACCGCGACCATCGAGTTGTGCATCAAGCAAAAACGTCGATACGGCGGATTCATCGTGCATCTGGGCATGGTATTTTGTTTCCTGGCATTCGCTGGAAACGCACTGAAAATCGAAAAAGACGTCTCCCTGAGACTCGGTGAATCGGTAACGATCGGTGATTTCACCATGACATACGAAGGGCTAACCGAACGCAACGACCGCGAAAAAACGCTTATTGTTGCAAAAGTTCCCGTCGTACAAAACGGCAAATTGCGCTTCAACCTGCATCCCGGAAAAGCGATTTTTCACGCAAGTCCGCAAATGCCAACCAGTGAAATCGATATTCGCTCAACGCCCCTGGAGGACGTCTACGTTGCGCTCGTAAACTACGAACCCAACGGCAGTGTCGCCGCCTTCAAAGTCTTTATCAGCCCGTTCACCTGGTGGTTCTGGTTTGGTGGCGTAACGCTTGTGCTCGGAACGCTTATTTGTCTGTGGCCGACACGCGATTCACTCGACAAACTTCGACTCTCCCCGACAGCACTTGGCCGCGCCGCTGTATTTGGTGCCGCCGTCGGACTGGTCTTTTCGCCCCTGATTGTATGGACCGTAGAATCGGAAACTTCCTGGGGATCGTCGCTGCGCTTTGACAAAATAACACTCGAAGCCAACACGCCTCTCGTGCCGAATTCTACCAGTACGTTGCCCGTAGAAAAAGCCATTTCCCCGGATGCAACGCAGGACGCCTCATGACTTTGTTGTTCGTTTTTCTAGCACTTATATTCACCGCTTTTACGCTTTATAAAACCATCAGGCCTTTCTTAGGATCGCGACAGGGACAACTACGCGTAGAGCTACTCGACAACGAACTCCGAAACATCGAATTGCTCGTCGCTCGCAAAACCGCGCTCGTCCAAAGCCTGCGCGAACTCGAATACGACTGGCAGACCACCAAAATTTCGGAAGAAGACTACACGCGTTTCAAGAAATCCTATGAGCGCCAGGCCATCGGCATTATGCGTCGACTCGACGCCATTCACGGCGGCCGCGCATGGGAACAAAACATCGATGACGAGCTTAACCGACGATTGGGCGACATCAATCAGGAACCGGATCCGAATCAATTATTGATGGATTACTATCTGGAAGAGGTCGACAATGCGATGGACGACGAAGCTTTAATTTCAAAACAAAGCGCTACAACGGCTGAAATCACATGCGAGAAATGCGAAAAGCCACTGACTGCCGATGATGTATTTTGCGCACGATGCGGACACCGCGTTGCGCACGACACAACCGAGCAGAGCGACGAAAGTTTTTCTGAAAACTCCAAAACTGCCAACAAATCCCTGCGCCCGGAGGTCACACAATGAGAACTCCTCAACGCTTTCGCTTCTTCGTGATTTTGCTGTTTCTTAGTTTCGGATTTGTGTCGACCGGATTCGCTCAATATGGCGAAAAGGAAAAGGCAGAACAGCAACAGGCGCAGCCACAAAAAGCTCTGCCCCCAACAGATGCTCCCACGCAAAACATCGCAAGTGACGAGCCTTCAGGCATCGTCGGTGTAGCCCCAGAACCAACCGCCGCGCCGGATCTACAAAAAAACCTCCGCGTTCAAATCCAGGTTCAGCACGGCAGCGATTCTACGTCATCGCTGAGTAATCTACCCGTTTTGCTACAAGCCGCACGTCCTCGCGGTCCGTTTGAACCCACTGCGCCTGCGCCAGAAATGGAATTGACCGCCATCACCAACAGTGAAGGCGTCGCCGTTTTCGACAACGTACCGGAATCCCTGATCACCCGCGGACTTCGAATCCACGCCATCGTTCACTACGAAGGCATTAGCTTCGCAAGTACGCCGATCACACCGTCCGCTTCGGCCAAAATCAATCTCAAGGTTTACGAAAAAGGCCACGATCCGTCCGGCATTACCGTGACCAACCTGCGCACGATCGTCGAGCCCTGGGAAGATTACATGATCTTCACCCAGTTCTGGACACTCAGCGTAAATGGCCCGAACGCAATCGACGTTTCGCTGCTCTCCGATCCGAAATTTGAGCGTGGCCTGCCCCTGAAATTGCCAACCAAAGCCCAGGGAATCCACGTTTCCGGTGCCGGCGAGGCCAGCGTCGTTAACAGCATCGTATTTTGGCAGGGCGTTCTGGTTCCGCAGCAAGCCGTAACCTTCCAGGTTCGATTTTCCATGTCCGTTCACTCCTCGGAATTTGTCTATGAACAGACCATGGATTACCCCACGGACAACATCGAAGTTATCGCACCGCTGCAAACGCAATACGCAAAAGTACCGCGTCTGGATAATCTCGAAATCGTCGCGCCGGGCTTTGAAGTAAGCGCCGGTGCCGGACTTGGTGGCCTGCGATCCGATATGGAATTTCTTACTGCCGTTGGCAAAAAAGCCCAGCCGGGAGAATCCTTCAAATTCGCACTGCGCGGACTGCCGTTCGATCCTCCCATCGGCCCGTGGATTGCGCTCATTCTCGGTGTTTTGGCCGGCGCGTTTGTTTTCATTTACGCACGACGCGAATACGTCCTCATGCACGGCCCTACAGCCACCCGCGATGCTCTGGAAGCATTGGCTGAACAACGCGATATTCTCTTCGACGAGCTCACAACCCTCGAAGCGGCCTACCGTGCCGGCGATCTCGACGATTCTCACTACGAAACCAGGTCCTGGCTTCTGCGTGAACGTCTCGCGCTGATCCTCAAGAAAACTCAAGACCTTGAAGACGTCGCAGCCGCCTGAGCTAACCATGAAGACCGTTCAACTTCGGGATGTTTCCAGAAGCTACGACCGCGCATTTGCTCTACACCGCGTTTCGACCAGCTTTCATGCCGGCACCATGACCGCCCTTCTCGGCGGCAATGGCGCCGGAAAAACCACCCTCCTCAACATCCTCGCCACGCTCGATACGCCTTCCAATGGTTCGATTCACTACGACAAAATCTCCTGGAAGAACTTCGCGCGAAAACACCGCACGCAAATCGGCTGGGTCAGCCACGACTCTCTGCTCTACGACGAGCTCACAGGCCGCGAGAACCTCGAGTTTTACGCGCGCATGTACGGCCTCACAAAACCCGAAGAACTTACCGAACACTGGCTAGAGCGCGTTGGCCTGACCGATGCTGCCGACCAATACGCCAGCGCGTACTCGCGCGGCATGCGGCAACGCCTCACGATTGCCCGTGCGCTACTCCACGAGCCACGCCTGGTGCTTCTCGACGAGCCAACGACTGGACTAGACCAGAACGGTATCCGCGACGTCTCCGCACTCTTCAGCGAGCTACGTGACGACGGACGCATCGTCGTCCTCATCACCCACGATCATCATGTACTTAACGAGCGCATTGACCGTCTCGTCATCCTAAAACGCGGCAAACTCACCTTTGATGAGAACGCCCACACCGCCGCCGAGATACTCGACGCCTACCAGCAGTTTTCCTGATGCAAGCACCATCCTTTATTCACCAGGTACGCACGCTGCTGCTCAAAGACCTGCGCCGAGAATTTCGCACCAAAGAAGTACTGACCACCACGATCAGCTTCGCCGTGCTCTTGATGGTCGTCTTCACATTCGCGTTTTATCAAGACGAAGAATCCGTCAAAATCGTTTTCCCCGGCATCCTCTGGGTTTCCATCGTCTATTCCGGAACCCTGGCCATTGCCAGAACCTTCGCACAGGAAAAAGAAGGCGGCTGCCTGCGCGCACTTGCCCTGATTCCACGCACACAACAAAGTTTGTACTGGGCCAAACTACTGCTAAACCTTGCCTTCATGCTCGTTTTTGAAGCCGTTTTACTCCCCATGCTCTCGCTCGCGTTTTCTGTACCGATCCTCGAGCAAATCCACCTGTACGCCTTGTCGATGTTTGTCGGCACCCTGGGATTCGTCGCACTCGGCACGCTCATGGCAGCCATGCTTGTCCACAGCCACCTGCGCGAAGTTTTGCTACCCGTACTGCTATTTCCACTCGCCGTCCCCTTGATCATTGTCGGCGTAAAAATCACAGCAGCCCTGTTTGCCGGCGCTGGATTCGTCGAAATCTTGCCCTGGCTTAAAATCGCAATCGCCATGGACATCGCCTACATTTTCATCGGCCAGTATCTATTTCAGTGGGTTTTAAGCGCCATTGAATGATTTTATCGCTAACTCCCCCCTTGCAATGTCGTAACCTTTACAATCGATTGACAGGCTTGTAGGTCAGCCGCCTTTTTTGGCGAAAAACACGTACACAAGCAGACCGCCAAGCCCCAGAAATATCACCAGGATCCACGGATTGAAGCCGCCGACGGACCCCGATTTACCCTCTACTTCGGCCAGAGCCGTCGAAGGCTTCTTCGCCGAGCTGCTGCCCTCCACAGCGCCTCCGCCCGTGGTCGCCGAGCCAGCAGCTGTCGCGCCCCTGGTGTTCGTTGCTGACGCTCCACCACCGGCCACCGGCGAGGTCGCCGCAAAATTGCCTTCGAACCGCGGATCGTCACCGCCAACCGCCGCCACTTCCGCCTGCGCGCCCGTTAATTTTGCTTTAATCGTCTCGCCAAAAAGCCGAAAAACGCCAATGCAAACAAGCGCAATCAACACGAGCAGAATAATCAGTTCCGTTGCCGACGCGCCACGTCCACGCTTCGCTGAGCTTCGAAATTGACGCAGCATCTTACCGGGTCGATTACGTTGGCTCTCAAAAAAATTATTTTGCATTGCTCGTCACCTTGCACCGATTCGTGGCTGTTTTAAACTCTG
>JBEBSM010000023.1:0-18342 GCA_040394315.1 Lujinxingia vulgaris | reverse complement strand
ACCCCACTCCCCACACTCCCGCCCCCCCCCCACCCGCCCCGCCCCCCCGATATTTTTGAAATATTGCGTTTCAGATTGACCGTTTCGCACGTACGGGTATGCTCCACACTCAATACACGTGTAGGTCGGGAACAACTGTACCCCAATCAGGGAAGAGATTTCGCATATGATGACAAAAATGTCGCACATGCACGGCTCAAAGCGTTGATGCTGACGAGGCAAGAGCACTCAGAGTGCCTTGTTCTGTTGTCTATTGACGGGTTTTTACGTTGATTACCCTGGTTTCATGGCCTGGCACGTAAAATGCATTGTATTTAGATGCTGATGCTCGATAACGCTGTCATGGATAGTGTGCCAAAAAGTGAAACGGAATTCCAATCATCAGCTCAGAGAATTTTGCATGATGGAAAGTCACAATTGCAATTGCCGTCATCGATTGTCGGTTGTTCCATTCGACTTCAACCCCCGAAGGCTGTTGGGTTTTCAAAGCGGCCTCGCGTTGCATATGGTTTGGATATGAATGATGAAGTGGAAGACCAGAAACTTGAGGATGATTTCATCGATAGTCGCCGCCGCGAACGTGCCGCGAATCGTCGAACCGACGTGCAGGTTGAGGAGTGGGGCGAGGGGCTTGATCCGGTAAAGATGTACCTGCGTGGCATCGGGCAGGTTGCTCTTTTGACGCGCGAGGGTGAAGTGCGCGTGGCTAAGGAGATCGAGGCCGGTCGAGAGATTATCTTCGATGCAATTGCGCACTGTCGTGCTGGAATCGACATGATGCTGGCGGTTCCGGAGCGTTTGAAGGCGGGAACAGCACGAGCGCGTGAGGTTTTTGACGAATACGAGCCAGGCAGCGGTGATACCGATATGCCGGTATCGAGTGAGGTGTTCGAGCGTTTCGATAAACTTAAGCGATATGAGCGAAACCTGCGCAAGAAGCAGGCTGAGATTCAGGCTGCACGCGAAAGCGGTGTGTGTGACGACGCCGAACTTGAGAAGCTTATCAAATCGGAAAATCGCGTTCGCCGACAGCTGTTGAAGGCTGTTGAGGAATGCAGTCTGTCGCTGCGGTTTATTAATGAGATTGTCGACACGTTTAAAGCGTCTTTGGATAGCATTGATCGCTATCGCAAACGTATTGAGCGTAGTGCCGAACGTGGGCGTATTGGTCGCGAAGTCGTGGACGAATGGCTACAGAGCGCGCGGGCAGGCGTGATGCCAGATCTCTCGGTTTATCCGCATCTGGATGAGATTTTGGCGAGCGATATTGAGGCGACGCTTGTCCAGGTTACGGCGTTGATTGCGAATTTCGAGAAAGAGCTTCATATGTCGATCGACGATCTTCGTGTCGTGGTGAAGCAAATTCGAGAGGGAGAGCGGCGGGCGGAACGTGGCAAGAGCGAGATGATTCGGGCTAATTTGCGGCTGGTTGTTTCGATTGCTAAAAAATATGTAAATCGTGGCATGCATTTTCTGGATCTGATCCAAGAAGGCAATATTGGGCTGATGCGCGCGGTAGAAAAGTTCGAGTACCAGCGCGGCCATAAGTTTTCGACCTATGCGACGTGGTGGATTCGTCAGGCAATTACGCGTGCGATAGCGGATCAAGCACGAACGATTCGGATTCCGGTTCATCTGATTGAAACGATCAATCGAATCATTCGAACTTCGCGTCAGTTGGAACAGGAATTGGGGCGTGATCCGGATCCGGAAGAAGTTGCGGAGCGGCTGGATATGTCGGCCGATGCGGTGCGGCGTGCGCTTCGAATCTCGCGTCAGCCAATAAGTCTTGAAACGCCGATTGGTGACGACGAAGACAGTCAACTGGCTGATTTTATCGAAGATATTAATGCGCTCAGTCCGATGGAAGAAGCTGTGAGCGAAGGTCTTCGTCAGCAGACGCAGGATTTGTTGGCAACGCTTACACCTCGTGAAGAAAAGATTCTTCGTATGCGTTTTGGAATCGGTGAGAAAACCGATCATACGCTTGAGGAAGTCGGTCAGGACTTTAATCTGACGCGTGAGCGAATTCGTCAGATTGAGGCAAAAGCGCTGGAAAAACTGCGTGTGCCGCTGAAAAGCGATGCATTGAAGCCATTTCACGACAATTAAGAGCGATTCTTGTACGAAGGGAGAAAGATTTTTTGACACTGGTTGTGAATCGGCGAACATAGCGCTCGAATGATCGTGGCAACAAAGCTCAAGGATAAGAGCCAGGGTTGCTAAATCTTACGAGGACATACAGACCATGGAGGGTCGAATGTCAGCAGACTCTGTTCGTCGTGAACCAGGTACTTCCGAACCAACGCCGATTGCAACGCTCCGTTATGGAGACAAACTCGGGCCGTATGTAATTACCGGTTTTGCCGGAAAAGGCGCGACGAGTTACGTGTACAAGGCGCGTCGTGTGGACGGCTTTCAGGCCGTTGCGATCAAGGTTTTGCATCCACATCTGGTGCAAGATCCTATCAATCGTCTCAAATTTTATCGGGAAGCGCGGGTCATGATGCGGATGAATCATCCGAACGTGGTGCGTTTTCATGAGATTTTGGAAGACGGCAATGGGCTAGCGTTCGTGATGGAGTACGTCGACGGATTTACGCTCGAAGAATGGCGCCAACATCATGAGGGAGAGGTCGATGAGCTCACGCTTGCGTGTGTGTTTGTCGATATTTTACGTGGTCTGGCTAATGCCCATCGGCATGGTGTGGTCCATCGTGATTTGAAGCCTGCGAATATTTTGATCACGCTGGTCGATGAACGTTATATGGCCAAGGTGATTGATTTTGGCGTTGCACGTTTTGTGGACGAGCCACTGACTGCGCAGGAACGTACAAAGATTGTGGGGACGGCGGCTTATATTTCGCCGGAAGAAGTGCGGGATCCGGAGTTGGTTTGCGCGGCCAGTGATCTTTATAGCATTGGCGTGATGTTGTATGAGGCTGCGTGTGGTCAGCGGCCATTTGATAATATGGCGGTGGGTGATTTGCTGCATGCTCATGCGGCGGCAGATCCTGAGCGGGTCGGTCAGGTTAATCCGGCGCTTTCGCGTGGCATGGAGTCTGTGATCATGCGCACGTTGAGCAAGAATCCGGATTCGCGCTTTGCTTCGGCGCCGGAAATGATCAATGCGCTGGAACTTGCGCTGCAGGGGATTTTTGACGAGCAGCATGAGTCTGCAACTGGTCCTGCCGACGGCGAAGCGTTGGTTGAGCTGGAGGCGGGAAAGATTACGGGTGGAAGTGTTTTTGCTGAAAGCGTGTCGGTTATCGGTGTTGAAGAGACCCGTAGCGAATTGATGGGTGAAAAGCCGGCTGATCGTCGTAAGAAAACTTCGGGAGGAGGTTTTTTGCGACGTTGTATTGAGCGCGCTTTTGATCTTCTGGCTTCCTCGGGAGCGACGGGTCGAAGCTCAGATCCACATCATCTCAGTCGTACGAATGACTTTAATGTTCCGTATTCTTGATGTTGGCTATCTACTGTGCCGACTTGACAGTGGATCATGCATAGGTAAAGTTGCTGGCTGGCCTCGTGGCGTGGCATTTCCTGTGCTTCAGGTATAAATCATTGGAAATGTGACGGCGAATATAGGAGCATACCTAAAGTATGTGATTCATGAAGAAATATGTTTCATGAAACTAGGCGGAATGTGAAAGTGTGTGCGTTATTTTACTGCTGGCAAACGCACGTTATTGGACGAACTTAAGAGAGTTCACAAAATGAAAAGAATCATTGGTAGTTTGTTTGCGATTTTAGCGATTGCCATGTTTGTGATGGCATGTGGCGATGACAACGACGGGCTAAAATGTGGCGCCGACGAAGTTAAAATGGCGCTGAAAGTCGGCGATGTTGTCGGCGAAGAGAAGTGCTACAAAACCTGCGATACGACTGCTGATTGTCCAAGCGCATCGACACAGGAATGTCGTGGTGCACCGAAAGTTTGTCGTGACAAAGCTGTTGTCGGAACGAACAACAAAGAAAACAACAAAGAGAACAACGATACGCCAGAAACGCCTACGATCAGTGCTGAAAACAAAGAGCTTTGCGAAGATTATTGTGATCTGAACTATGGCTGTGTCACGACAGCATCGTGGTGTGGAGCGGGCTCGCTGCCTGCAACCGTTCTTCAAGAGTGTTTGAACGGATTTGCCAGCCGCCCAGAGGACAAAGGTTGTTTTGGTGAGTTGACCGGAACTTCGGCGGATGCTGCAAAGATTGAGGCAGCCGCTGCGGATTACCGAAGCCAGGTTTATAATCAGGACGGAACCAAAGTAACGTGTGACGATGTTTCTTATCTCAAATGTGCATGGGGTAATGAACAAAACTCGTGTGGATGTGAGCCATCACAAAAGCTTGGCGCTGCATGCGTAAATCCTGAAGATTGCGAAAGCGGTTCGTTGCTTGGCGCATGTATCGGTGAAAAGAGTCAGGATAATACAGATACCGGTTACAAGGGTGGGTATTGCCTGTCGATTCCATGTGAATTGGGTGCGACCGCGGAGGAGCGTCAAATCGGTTTGGCCATCGAAGATAGTCTTGCTTGTGGCGCCGGGAACTACTGTGTTTTCGAACAATACACACAGGACTCCGTACTTGGCTTTTGCTATGCCTCTTGCGAATCCACGGCCAATGATGATTGCCGTGAAGGCTATGCTTGCCAGGCAAGCGCTGTTGTTCGGAAAGATGGTAAGTCGGTTATGGCCAAGACGTGTCGCCCAGCGAATTGTGCTGCAAACGCGGATTGTAAATATTCCAACAATGTCGAGGGCCGTTGTAACATGGATACCAAAGCATGTGAGGCACCCTGTAACAAACCAGAAGAAGTTGCATTGTGCGAAAGCGGAAACGGCGTTTGCGAAGGCGACGACGGCGCGAAGTTCTGCGTACTCCCGTAAGCTTGTTGCGCTAAGTTAGCTCGATAGTTCGTTGAAAAACCGGCGATTCCTCATGGAATCGCCGGTTTTTTTTGTTTATTTTGAGCGAAATCAAAATAAATGCATTTTGTAAGCAACATTTTTGAAAAAATCTCGATAACAGATCAGGAGAATTTATAGGCGTGGTGCCTCAGGTTTTTGGGGGTGGGGCACTTTTCGGAAAACCAAAGGGGAGTTATGCAGAATCTATTGCGCGGCGGGATGCGCACGTTTTTGGGTCGTTACAGCGATCTAGCTCTGGCAGGAATGGTGATTGGGATCATCGCGATGTTGATCATTCCATTACCGACGTTTTTGCTCGATCTGTTGTTGACGCTAAACATCACGTTGGCCGTTACGTTGCTGATGGTGAGTTTGTACATTCCAAGCGCAGTTCATATTGCGGCGTTTCCATCCATTTTGCTGATTACGACTTTGTTCCGGTTGGCACTGAACGTATCGTCGACGCGACTGATTTTGTTGAAGGCCGATGCCGGTGAGGTTATCCGATCGTTTGGAAATTTCGTTGTGCAGGGCAATTACGTGGTTGGTGCGGTTATCTTCTTGATTCTGACACTGATTCAATTTCTGGTTATCGCCAAGGGTTCAGAGCGTGTGTCGGAGGTTGCAGCGCGTTTTACGCTTGATGCGATGCCGGGTAAGCAGATGTCGATTGACGCGGACCTGCGGGCTGGTGCGTTCGATCTGAGTGAAGCTCGTAGGCGACGTGGGCTGGTGCAAAAGGAAAGCCAGCTTTACGGTGCGATGGACGGAGCGATGAAGTTCGTGAAGGGGGATGCGATCGCGGGTATTATTATGACGGCGATCAATATCATCGCGGGTATCATTGTCGGTGTCGTGCAAATGGACATGACCGGCGGCGAGGCAGCCAAGATTTATACGCTGTTGACGATTGGTGATGGTCTGGTGAGTCAGATTCCCGGGATTTTGATCGCAACAACGTCGGGTATTATCGTGACGCGCGTCGCGTCGGAAGATAATCCGGTGCATCTTGGTGCGGATATCTTTTCGCAGCTATTGGCGCAGCCCAAGGCAATTGCAATTGCAGGCGGACTGGTAGGATTGATGGCGCTGGTTCCTGGATTGCCGACCGTACCGTTTTTGATGATGAGTGGGATGGTCGGGTTGTTGGCCTACGGTCTTTTTCAGTCGGATGGCGCTCAGTCGTCGGATTTGACGGAAGCCGAGGCTGTTGAAGTCGCAGCCGTCGAGGACGACGCTCGTGAGGGTGCTCGCCAGGGGCGCGCTTTGATTCCGGCGCTGACGCCGTTGTCGGTCGATATTGGAGGAGGTTTGACCGCCGATCTGGAGGGAGAGCGTGGCGACTGGCTGCGCGATATGATTCCGTCGATGCGTGAGGGGATATTCTTTGAGCGTGGCGTGAAAATCCCCGGGATACGGATGCGGACGGATTCAAATGCGTGTTCGGGACGTGAGTTTTCGATCAGCATTGATGAAGTGCCGGTGGATAGCGGGCAAATTCCGGTGGATCGTGTGTTGGGAAATGAGAGCGTGGATGGCCTGGAGGTGTTCAAGGTCGAGATGACGGCGGCAGTGCACCCGGTGACGGGACAACCAGCGGCCTGGGTGCCCAGCGCGGAGGCAGCGGGGCTGGAAGAAGCAGGCTATATGACCTGGGATACGGCGGGCTATATATTGCTGCGTTTGACAGCAGCGCTGCGTAAACATGCGCATATTTTTGTTGAGTTGCAGATGGTGCAGGGCATGCTCGAGCAGCTTGAGGGGCCGTATCCGGCTGTTGTTCAAGAGGTTGTACCGCGACTGATTGGTTTGCAAGAACTGACGGATGTTTGCAGGCGTCTTGCGGATGAGGGGATTTCGCTTCGAAATTTGCCGAGAATTTTGCAGATATTGGCCGAACGCGCACGCGTTACCAAAGATCCAGTTGTTTTAAGCGAGCAGGTTCGCGAGGGGCTTAGTCGGTATATTACGCATAAATATGCGGGTCGTGATGGCAGCGTCATCGTTTATTTGATCGATCGCGCGGTCGAAGACGCGATTGCCGGAGCGATTCGGACCACGGACGAGGGCAGCTTCTTGTCGCTTGCGCCGGAGGTCACGCGCTCAATTCTGGCAGGAATCAATAAGCAGGTGAAACGTGACGTGGAGGCTGGGCGTACGCCGATTTTGTTGACGGATCAGCGTGTGCGTCGCTACGTGAAGCGACTGGCGTCGCTTGAGATTCCGGATGTGATCGTGGTGGCGTATCAAGAACTCGATCCAGCATTGAAAATACAGCCACTGGGTCGTATCGAGCTGGCGCGTGTGTGATCGCGCCAAACACGTCAGGGTTGGATGGGCTGGGCTCGACTATCGCTAACGGCGGTGGTCGAGCCCGAATTGGTCGAATCGGTCGGCTGAATTTTGATTCCGCTCTGGTCACCGAAGGTTTGCTCGACGGTGTCCATGACGATTTGTGCGGACAATTGTGGTTCGAGGCTTGGTGCGTGCACTTCGCGCATGGAGCGGTTAAACCACATGGTTTGTGCCGAAGCGGCGGTGACGAGTTTGGCCTGGAAGTGGCTGACGACACACGGGCGTGGCAGGGTGGTGGGGGCCCTGGGCAAGACCTCGGTCTTCACGTGTTTGGTGTATTGATTGGCGTCCACGTAGCAAGTTCCTTCGCTGTGGTAGACGACTTCTCCAAACAGGAGATTGTTTGCCGGGAGTTTTCCCTCGGCAGCCAGTCTTTTCAGGGTAATTACTTCGATCGCCAGGGATGGTTTTATGCCGGAGCGCTCGAAGTAATTCATGAGCGAGTGGCGCAAAATAATGCCGTCGTTGAATTCCTGCCATGCACCGATTTCGGTCAGATGATGTTGAAAAGACCGCGCATCGATGACTTGAAATCCCATTCCCTCAAACCAGGCGGCCGTGGCGGTTTCATAGCCGTTGAGCATTTCTTCGAAACCGGCGTCGTTCAGGCTGAAGTGGCTCTGGGCGTAGAAGGGGACGATCGCGATTGAATCGACTTCTACGCGATTAAACTCGGGTCGCATTCCGGTATTGGGAGCCGTCGAGGCGCAGCCAGATGCGTAGAGAAGTGGGATTGCGGCGAATAAAAGCGCGAGATAACGAAGCCGGGTAATACCGCGGAATGAGAAAAAGCAGGCAGGAAAACCAGAACGAAGATCAGTCACGCCGATGGCCTTGGGCTGAATAAATACGGTCGACAAGAAAGCAGCTTATTGGGAATCCGACTTCAGTTAAAGACTGATCCTTAACACGAGCTGCCTTCTTGCCATTATCGCACTTATAAAAAGTTCTTGAAAACCTTCAAAATGCCCTGATCCCATGCAATTCGGTGAGTAACGCCGGTTCCTTGCTGAATGTGATGCTTGTTGTCCATATACCACTGGTAGGAACGGATGAGCGCGTCGGCATTGCTGTATTGTGGTTCCCAGCCAAGTTGTTCACGTGCTTTATCGACGGAAACAAAGGAATCCTTGTCGGCCGTGCCATAAACCCATTCGTACAGCGGCGAGAGGCCAACTTTTTCGAAGGCGCGCAGTGCAGCTTTGATTGGAGCGGCGGGTGTACCCATGGCGCGTGCACCGGTGTCGGCGTATTTGCACACGGCATTTACGTCTTCGCGAACGGTGTTGAAATCGGTAGCGCCGATATTAAAGGTGTCATTCACGACGTCATCTGCCAGCGAAGATACAAGCCAGATCGATTCGGCCAGGTCTTCAACTTCCAGCAACTGATAGCGATTGTTTCCATCGCCGATGATTGGGATGCGTTTGCCGCTTTCGATCCAATCGTACAGGATCTGGAAAACGCCGAGACGTTCGACACCGATAAAGGTTTTGGGTCGAATGATTGGAACCACCAGACCATGATCTCTAAAGGTTTCGCAGAGTTTCTCGCCTTCGATCTTCGTGATGCCGTAGGGACCCACGCCGATAACCTGATCGTCTTCATAAAGAGGATGGTGATCGGGTACGCCGTAAACGGCCGTTGAGGAGATGAATACAACGCGTTTGATTCCGGCGCGCTCGGCAGCGGTCAATACGTTGAGCGTACCGCGAACGTTGATGTCGTAGATATCGTGGGGTTTCCACAGCGGGAGGGCTGCAGCGCCGTGAATAATAACGGTTGGCTTGTACTCGGCCAAAACGTCGTCCATCAAAACGACATCGCGAACATCACCCGTAATAAAGGTGCAGTTTTCTGGATATTCGTTTTCGTGAAACTCATCGATATCGAGCAACACAAGATTGCACTTGCCTTTGGATGCAAAACGGCGAGCGACATGAAGACCTAAAAATCCGGCTCCACCGGTGATTAGATAGGTTGGAATCAAATCTGCGGGCGCGGCTGTTTTCTTGGCGGACGCCTTTTTTGCGGTAGTTGAAGCTTTGGTTGTTGTTTTCGTTGTTTTTGTTGTTTTCGTCATAGTAATTGATCTCTTCACTTATGGTAGAAGTGTGGATTCGCGTGGCTCCTAGTGCTGCAAAGCTGTAGAACAGGGCTGAATGAATGTCAATTCAGTTTAAGACGTTGTATTTATACGATAGCGCGCGGCTGTAGGAACGTTTGTACTTATCAGAAATTGTCTTGAGCCAGTGGTTACGGTTGCACGCCCGATCGAATCTTGTTAGTAAAGTTATTACTAACGACGCCAGAATCGCTGGTAAGGATTGTCTATTCCACGGAGTTTCCAACGTGATTATTTGCAAGAATTGTAACCAAGAAAACGAGGAGACCTACAGGTTTTGTCTTGGTTGCGGCTCTCCGATTTCGAAGCCGGAGCCAGTGGTCGCCGAGCCGGTGAAACCTGAGATGATGGATTGCCCACATTGTGGAACGCAAGTACCGGGTAGCTTTAAGTTTTGCGGAGCATGCGGTGGTGCCGTTCAGGCGGCGTCGCCAGCGCCTGCCGCGAGCGTTTCGTTTGAAGCGGACTCAAAGCCATACGACTCGGGTGCTAATAATTTTGGGGCTGAGCCGGTAGCGACGTTTGAGTTCGAACGAGAGGCTGCGTTTGGCGGCGGATCGTTGCTTGATCCGGATTCGGAAGTTGAGAAGCCGATTGGCACGTTGACGGTAATTCGTGCGGATGGAAGCGAAGGCGCGACGATCAACCTTTCCAAGGGTACGACCGAGCTCGGGCGGAAAAGCGAATACGAAACGCTATCAAGCGATCCATTTTTGTCGCCACTTCATGCCAGCCTGCGTTACGACGACGGCGGTTTTGTGGTTCGCGATGAAGATAGCCTGAATGGGGTGTTTGTACGTCTTCGCGAAGACGTTGAGCTCCAGGATGGAGACAGCGTACGGATTGGCCAGGAGTTGTTGCGATTCCGAGAGATCGACAAGATCGAACCGTTGCCAGCACCGGGCGAAGGAAAGGCTCAGCGTCAGGCCAGTCCCGATCCCGGATATTGGGGACGACTTGATCTGGTGACAGGACCGGAGCTGGTTTCGAAGGCTTTTATGCTGCATACCGACGAGGTCACGATTGGTCGCGAGATTGGAACGATTTTGTTTCGCGATGATGGCTTTGTTTCGGGCAGGCACGCGCGTTTGTCGCATGCAAATGGTAAGACGATTTTGCGCGACCTGGGCAGTAGTAACGGGACGTACGTGCGTTTGCGCGAGGAGCGCCGCATGGAGTCAGGCGATCTTATCTTGATGGGACAACAGTTGTTCCGACTTGAACTTTAGTTTTGTTGTAACATCGATGTGAAAGAAAAAGCCTGCTGCCACTTGATATTCTCAAGCGGTAGCAGGCTTTTTTTTGATTTGCGGCGGTACACTGTTCGAAATTCAGGCGGATGCTGTTTTATTGGTTTCGTTTTCGAGACTGTTTTGCGGTGGCATCAGATCGTGTTGCAGTAGAAAACGCGTAATTGCACCGTTTACCAGATCGGGCATCTCCAGGGGGGCGACGTGTGTACCCTTGGGAACGATTACAAGTTCGCTGGAATCTATCAGTTCGTGCATTTCTTCGGAGCGAAACATGGGAGTAAATGTGTCGTTTTCGCCGGCGACGATGAGTGTAGGTACATCGATTTTTGGCAAAATATGCTCCGCTGAATGAGCTGCGAGCTTGCTGAGGATCCTCAAAAAAACGGTCAGATCCATGTGAGACGCGTGTTCGAGGTAGGGCAAAAAGTCTTTCTGGCGAAGCAATTGACCGTTTACTTCGGCTGAGCGCACAGCAACGGAATACCAGAATTTACTGGGAAGCAGGGTCTTCCAGATCGTTTGGATTGCTTCCGGCGCAAGATTGAGTGCGCGCTCAATATAAGGAAGGGCGCGACGCAAATGATTGGTATTGTGGAAGGTGTCGAGCGGTTGCTTGTAGCTTCCACAAAGCGGGATCAGGGCGCGGACCTGTTCGGGGTACAGCTCAAAATACTGTAAAATAACCTGAACACCCATGGAATGGCCGACAAGAATGACTTCGTCGAGGCCGAGTTCTTCGAGGATTCCATGGAGATCACGGCAGATATCGATGACGGATGTATTTTCTGGCACGTGTGGATTGTCGCTTCGTCCATGTCCACGATAGTGCCAGCGTACGTTGGTAAAGTCGTGGCAAAATTCATCGATAAGATAGGGCCAGATAAAGCCGTCGCAGGCCAGGCCATCGCACAGAATCATTGCCGGGCCTTTGCCCATGGTTCCGTACCAGATTCGGGTGCCGTCGTCGGCGGTATGAAAGTTGGTGTATTGCACGGTGAGCAGACTCTACAAAAGGTCGTCGAGAAGAAAAAGGCTGTGAAGTTGAACGCCCGCGGCGAGTAACGCTGCCTGACCGCCGGCTTGTCGATCGACCACGCCGATGGCGTGTTGAACAACAAATCCAGCATCGCGCAGTCTGCCGATTGCTTCAAGTGTCGAGCCGGCAGTTGTGATGACGTCGTCTACGGCGATCACGGATTGGCCGGCATGAAGTCCGTCCGGCATTTCAAGATATTGCATGGTTCCGTGCTGTTTGGGGCTTTTTCGAACGATAATCGGCGTCAGTATCGCCTGATTCTGGTACGCGGCGATGGCCATGGCGGTAAGTATGGGATCAGCGCCCAGAGTCAGTCCACCGACTGCGCTAATTGTCGGATCAATGGTTTGGACGAGTTGCCACATCGCCTGGCCGAGTAAATGAGCGCCCTGGCCGGTGAGGCTTGTCTTTTTGACGTCGACATAAACATGGCTAGTCTTACCCGAAGCGAGCAGGAAATTGCCGGATTTTACGGAGTGTATTCTGAGCAGTTGAGCGAGTACTTCGCGATCTTCTTGATGAAATTTCATGATCCGCGCGCCCGGTGCATAAGAAATATTGCCAGAACGGATACGAGCCTGTGTAAAGAAAACGATCGGCAATGCCAGATTAATCTAATGATTTGGTTCTGGCACTGCCGTTTCTATTCGTTCGGGCTTTTAGATTCAAGATTATAGCGCGTCGGCCTCAAGAAGACGTTCGATCAGTTCGGATTTGGTACCCGTTACTGGGAGGTCTCGCCGCCGAAGCTCCTCACGGAGCTCCTTGACGGTGTAGTCGTCCTCAAGCTCTTGAAAGGTTACCGTTTCTGTTTCGGCGCTTGCTTCGAGCTTTTCCGACTGTTTTTTTTCGTGCGAAGTTTGAGTTTCCGAAGATGTGGAAGCCGCTGGAGCCTGTTCTGGCAGACTTTCTTCAACCGCTTCGATTTCTTCGACCTCTTCGACGACGGTTACCGTAGCGGTCACGGGTGCGACAGCTACGGGTCGGGCAGTCGCTGTGTTTGTGGATGCAGTCGCTGTTACCGGTGGTCGGGTTGAAGCCGTGGTGGCGCGTGCGGGTACCGCGGTAGTTGCTACCGGAGCACGGCGGTTGACCGTTGATGGTGTCGAGCGGTTTGCAACCGGAGCCGGTGCATCGCCATCGACGCCGACATTGAGCTCACCGGCGTATTGTGCACCGTCGCTCATTTGGAAAAGAGGGGAGGTAATGGTGGCCTGGACACGCGCAGTGGGGCCAAGGAAGATGCGTTCAGTGGCTTGAATTGTGCCAATGACTACACCATCGATTTGCGCCACGCGTGCCTGGATGTCTCCGCGTACGACACCGCCGGCGGCTACAATGAGCATTTCCGACAGTTCAATCGTGCCTTGAACGGAACCCTCCACCGCGATGTCTTCAGATGCTTGAATACTGCCGGCCACATGGGTCCCGGCAGCGATCGTGGTCGGGTAAGCCATAAATTATTCCACGTCCATGTCGATGTGGCCCTTGAAACCGGCTCCATCGGCGATAAGGATTCGAGGCGAACGGATGTCGCCAACCATGCGGCCGTCGGCCGTGATTTCGACGCGCTCCGCAGCGACAACGTTACCTGTGAGTTGGCCATCGATCTGAACCTGTGGGGTTTCGATGTCTGCTTCAACGCGACCTTCGTTAGCGATCGTGAGCAGCGCTTCGATAGCGATGCGGCCTTTGACCGTGCCTTCGACGACGACAGGCTGTGAGCCGGTGATTTCGCCGTCGATCACGGTGTTTTTTGCGATGATGGTATCTGTCATGGCTTAGTACTCCTAAAAACCAGGTTTTTTAAAAGGATTCAGAATAACGGGTGGATAGCGGAGAATCGTGATTAAGGAATCGCCACATCCATGTCGATGTTGCCGCGAAAGCGAGCGCCTTCTTCGATGATGATGCGGGGGGCGCGCAAATTGCCGGTAACCAGGCAGCCAGCCATAAGCTGGACAACCTCGTGCGCGACAACTTCGCCATTGAGAACGCCCCGAATCGACACGTTTTTCGCGTCGACATCGGCTACAACCTCGCCGCCTTCTTCGACGAGAAGATTGTTGTTCAGGGTGATGGTTCCCTCGATTTTTCCGTAAACGACGACTTCGTCATCGCCTGAAAGACGGCCGTTGATGGCGACGCCTTGCGCGATGATCGACTGTACTGACTGAGGCATGAGCGCGTACCTACTTAAACAAACAGCAAAAATGAACGGGCTTGATGAACGTTTTCGCAAAGCGGTGGATGGCTTGAAATCTTCGTATTCACACTAACAACAAGCGCACCGAAAACCGAATTTCGCGTGACGTTTTACGTAGCATCGAAACACCGGACGTTCAAGGACAGATGGTTTGAAAAGAGGGGGGAATGTGGTCGGTGAAGTAGGCCGGGGTGGTCTGTTGGAGGGCTTGAAGGGCATCATTATTCTAGACGGTAAATAATGTGCGTGATCTTGTTTTGTGGATGATTGAACGAGTGAGCGGAGTCTGGTTGATGCGGGCACAGTTGCTGCGGAAATAGAGAAATGTGTGGGTGGCGTCATTACCCTGAGTGCTATGCACGCAGGGTGCGTGGTGCAGAATGTGGCGTCCGGTAAGGATGAAACACGCTTTGTGCCCCGGTTTTCTGGTTGACGCTGGTTGGACGGAGCATTCTTAGGGTGGATTAGACAAGTCCCTGACGTCGACGATGTTCAGTCAGAAATTTTAAGTGGAAGTTGAGAAGGTATCGTGACCTGAGAATTTTGAAATGGACGGATGAACTCGCTTCTCTGAGTGTTGTGCACGCAGGGTGCGTAGCTCGGAATGTGTCGGTATATAAGGATGAAACACGCGTTAGACCCCGGTTTTTAAAAAATGTGGGGGATATGTATAGGGAAATTTGAGGCACATCTCATGGGTAACCAAGACCGGAGAAGGCATACATGAGACTCGTGATTGTCGTGGTGAAAACTGCAGGGGTATTGCAAGTTCTCGTCATTACCATATTATGTCCCTACAAAGTACGATTTTAGAAAAATCTGGCTGTTTTATTCTTCAATGTAACCCTTCAAAGTTAAGGAAGTGTACATGAAAACTGGTGCTGAAATACAATTTCGAAGCGCAATTGTGTTGTCGTGCGTTCTTGCGTTGAGTGCAACGTTTGGTTGTGATCCCAATATCGATCAACGTGAACAATTGGAAAACGGACGGGTTGAAGCGGTATTTGATCCAACGACCGGCACATTGCCTTTGCCGAATGGTGCGGCGGTTGGTGCGACAGGACGACTGCCGAGTTTGTTGACGCCCGAACAAATGGCCGATCCGAACGTGCCTGGTGCGGAAAAGGAGTTTTCGAAGTGGTTTTCCAGTCAAAATGGCTGGCCAATAGAAACGCCGATCGAGATTCCGTTTTCGGGTAAATTGAAAGTGGAGACGATCAATAAACAAAACATTATGATGTTTCAGCTCTCGGCAGATGGCGTAAAACCCGTTCCAATCGAGAAGTTTGAGATTGTCGACGCCACAGCGCCGGCGGTTATTAAAGTCAGGATCATTCCAGCATCTACGCTGGCAGCAAACACGACCTATACGGTTGTGGTAAGCAAGAGCGTCGAAGACGAGTTTGGTAATACGATTATCGAGCCATTGCCAATCTTTTTTGCAGGCTCCACCGAACCACTTATTGATAGCAATGGGGACGCGACGGTTAGTTTGTTAGCTGATCAGCCAGATACAGCAAAGACGTTGGAGGGGTTGCGTCAGGCGATGCAGCCCTTGTTTGCCGTAGCCAAAGGTGCAGGGGTAGAGCGTGATCAGGTTGCGATGCTTTTTGGTTGGTCGACAACAGGTGACGCGTACACGGTGCTTGATCCGGCGACTGCTACGATTCCGTTGCCTAATACCATTGCGCTTGATGCGGATGGAACGTTTCCTCGCTCTGCATTGTGCAGTGAACCGAAAGCAAATAATGCGCTGAGTTATCTGGAAGATTATCTGGGCACATTAAACGGATGGCCGGCAACGACGCCGATTGTTTTGCCATTAAGCGGTCCGGTAGACGAGTCAACGATTACTAATGAAACAGTGCAGCTCTGGCGATTCAACGGAACGAAGGCAGAGCGTGTGGAAGACTATACGGTCGCAGTGCTTTCAAAAAAGACGGATCGGTGTACTGGCGAGGAAACACCGGGTTATTCGATAGCGCTGACGTTGCCGGGCGGGATGGATGAGCGAACGCATTATTTTGCATTTGCGACGCGTGAAATTAAGGGAGCAAACGGTAGTCCTTTGTTGCCGCCTGCCGCAATGGCAATGGCTTTGCAACCTAATCCGGTGTTGGTCGATGGTAAGTCGACGATCAGTCGTGTGAGTACGGAACAGGCTCAGGCGATTGCCGGCGTGCAGCAGGTGCTGGCTCCCGCGGTTGCAGCGATTGAGGAAGCGACGGGCATTAAGTACGACGAGCTTGCGAGTGCGTGGAGCTGGTTCACGTGGCTGGATACGTTTGTGGTTTTTGATCCAGCAGCCGGACAGATTCCATTTCCGAATTCGTTTCTTATCGATCAGTCCACAGGACTGGTGAAGTTGCCGATTCCTGCCGGTGCCGATGCGCTGACGACCGGAATCATGAATGAACTCAATCGTCGTCATGGCTTTTCGTTATCGGCCTCCGGTTGGATTCCTCTTGATGGAAAGCTTGATCCAGCGAGTGTAAGCAGGGATTCGGTTCGGTTGTTTTTATCGAAAGGTCTTAGTGCAACAAAGCTTATGGATAGTGAATACGAGGTTACGTACGAAGATGCTTTAGATCATCTGGTCGTAACGCCGCTTACACCTTATGCGCCGAATTCCCGTTATGTCGGGATTGTTACGGAATCTTTGATTGGTGCAAATGGTAAATCAGTTAAGCCTTCGGCTCCTTTTGTATTGCTCCGCTGTCCAAAGACACTGTTCAAAGATGGTTAGAGTACAGTTCCTGGTTATTTGGACGATGCTACTGCCGAGCAACTGGAAGTGGCACGGTTGGCGATGGCTCCGATTTTCTTAGGATCGGCAATTTTGGCGGCGCCGGCAACTTCGCGTGAGAGCATTGCGACGGCCTGGGCATTTGATACGGACGATGCAACACGAGAACTTCAGGAGCTTCGTGCGAAAGCGCTTTACGTTTACGACGGGCGTAGTGCGGGCGAACGTGAGTTTTTGTCGGCCGACTGGGGAGAAGTTCCGGCAGCCGCGTATGATGATCCTAACGAGGATGAAGTAAAGATCGACATGGGAAATGTCGACAAAATTTACAAAAAAGTCGTGTTTAAATCCGTCAGCTTTTTGGATCCGGCGACCGGTGCGATGAAAGGTATCGCAGATGCGCAAGATCCGGCTGTGGGCGTGACAGTCTTTGTACCGAAAAAAGATCAGGGCGGCACAAAACAGTGTGATGAGCCGTATGATGTGGTTATCGGCGGTCATGGACTGAACGGGGATCGTCTGTCGTTCGGATTGGCGGCTGCCAATGAACTGGCGGCGTATCCAAATTGCCTGGCGCTGGTCACGATGGATTTACCGCTCCACGGTGGGCGAGTTACGGGTGCCAGTGATTTGCATCCGGAAATTAAACCTGCGAATTCCGGGGAGGGCTTTTTGTCCGCAAACTTGCTGTTATCTAAAGGTTTGTTTCAACAGGCTGCCGTGGATTTATCGGTGTTGACACGTGTTATCAAAGGCAATGGCACGGTAAACGGTCTGGAAAAGGTGATCGATAGTGATCCGCTTACGACGTTCTTTTCCGATAAAATTGGTTACCTCGGAATGAGCATGGGCGGGATTGTTGGAACGACGTTTATCACCGTTGAGCCAGACATCACTACGGCCGTGTTAAGCGTTACGGGCGGCAAGCTAACCTGGCTGCTGGAAGGCACATTTGGTCAGGGAATCTTGCAAACGCTGGCCGGAATGGGCGTTACACCAGGAACATTTATCTATCTTCAAACGCTCGCGTTTATTCAGTGGGTAGCCGATGTGATCGACCCGTTCACTTTTGCGCCGTTTACCAGCGGAGCGCAACGACTTGACGTACTGAAATACGAGCCGGCCGATGGCGGTACATACGTCGTGGAAAGTGAAGTGCCGGCAACCGATGTACTGATGCAAATGGCCGTTGATGATCCGACAGTTCCCAACCGTAGTACAGAACTTCTGGCGGATACGATTGGAGTCTCTCTTGAGAATACAACGTTTACGGGTGTTAGACATGGATTCTTCAATACACGTGATGTGAGCGCGGATGAGTATCCAGAGGGTTTGTGCGCTCGTAAGCAGGCAGCACAGTGGCTGAGCAGTGGCTTAGCCGGTACACCTGAACTTACGCCAGCTTTGTATGCCACGGCCTGTGTGGCTGCTTCGTCTCCTTGAATTAACTTGCATCCTGAACGTGGCTTTTCTCTCACCGAGGATAAGTCATGTTCGGGACGAGCACGGTTCAGGTACGCGAGTAGTCCTAAATGAATGATGCTGTTTTTTGATGTATGACCAGCTAGGAGCAACTTCGATGAGCAGAACTAAGGTATTGGCGTTTTTGGTTAGTGGTGCGGCATTCGTTGCGGCACCGGCTGCTGTGTATGCAGCCGGTTTTGCAAATACAGCACAAAGTGGGGTTGCAACCGGGCTGGGCGGG
>JBEBSM010000022.1:0-18416 GCA_040394315.1 Lujinxingia vulgaris | reverse complement strand
CCGCGTATTTTTGTCCACGCTTGCACACAGTTTTGAGCGGATTCCGCCACAAACCATGCTCAACTCCGGCACAACCTTGGCCGCGCTCGCGGACGCCACGGTTCGCCTGGGCGCCGACACCATTATGCTCTCCGTTCTACTCTCCTTCCCCGTCGTCGCCGCCGTTCTACTCGCCAATTTATTTCTCGCGCTCGTCAACAAAAGTGCGCCGCAGGTCAACGTGTTCTTCCTCGGAATGCCTATCAAAGCCATGCTCGGCGTACTCATCGTCATGCTCGGACTCAACATGATTCTGGAGCGTTTCATGCTCGCGGTGGTTTCAAACTTCGAATCACTCTCAAAAATCATCGAACTCATGAGCACAAAATGAGCGAAAAAACAGAAGATGCAACGCCGTCTAAAATTCGAAAAGCGCGCGAGGACGGCCAGGTCGCAAAATCCGCAGAATTTACCGGTGTCGCCATCATGCTCGGCGCGGTCGCCGTCATTCTGATCACCGGATTGTCGATCGGCGAACGACTCGCTGCATTTTCACTGCGCTCGATCGAACTAAGCACACGAGCAGATCTGGAACCCAGCGCCGTCGGCCCATTTTTGATGGACGGTCTCGAAACACTCGCTGTGATTCTAGCACCACTGCTCGGCGTCACCGTCGCGCTCGCGGCCTTCATTACTTACGTGCAAATCGGCGCGCTGTTTACGATGAAACCTCTGATGCCGGATCTGAAAAAGCTCGATCCGATCAAAGGTGCCAAAAACATCGTTTCCAAAGACAAAGCCGTCGAACTGGTCAAAAATATCGCAAAATTATCACTCATGGGCATCGTCGGTTACAGCGTTCTACGCGGAAACATCGATCCCATCTTGATGACGCCACGCCTCGAATTGCCATCCGCACTCGCTGTTTTTAATGCCGCAGCATTCAAACTTTGCATGAATTTGCTCGCCGGACTGGTCATTTTTGGCGTGCTCGATCTTGCCTGGCAACGCTACAAATTCAGCAAAGATCAACGAATGAGCAAAGACGAGGTCAAGCGTGAACACAAAGACAGCGAAGGCGACGGCATGCTCAAAGGCCAGCGCCAGCAAATGCATCGCGAAATGTCGCAAGGCGGCGGAAGTCCCGCGCGTGTCAAAGACGCCGATGCCGTTGTCGTCAACCCAACACACGTCGCCGTGGCGCTTCGTTATCGTGAACACGAAATGCGCGCGCCCACGATTGTCGCGTCCGGCCGCGGTTTGCAGGCGCTTGCGATCAAAAGCATGGCGCGCCGCTACCAGATTCCAATTGTGCACAACATCGATCTGGCACGCGCCTTGGCTGATGTAGATGTCGAAGACGAAATCCCCGAAGATTTTTATGAACCCGTGGCCGAAGTTTTGCGCTTTGTACACGAATTACGAAAGGAATAACGATGAATCTGACAGATCTCGAAGGCTGGAGCCTCGCACGACTTGGCTATCTCTATTACGGACACGAACGATTCGAAGAAGCCGAATCGATTTTTGCCGGACTCGCCACGCTTCGCCCCCAGGATTATTATCCATGGCACGTGCTCGGCCTGATCGCCCGCCGCAAAAAAAATCACGCGCAGGCCGTCCAATACTTTCAACAAGCCCTAAAAATCTCGCCAGATAACGTCGAAACACGCGTTACGCTGGCGGAAGCACTGCTCGAAAGCGGCCAAACTGCCGCTGCGATTGAATTGCTCATGCCCTATAAAAAACAAAAACGTAACGTCACCGAAACCGTTCGCCGCGCACAAATCCTGCTGTCGCGCTGGACCTAATTCTGGACAATCGCCTGCCAGATATTCAGCGCCAGACTATCCTTGCTCGCTGGCCCGACGTGTTGCGTGGTCGTTTCGCTAACAATCACAACGCGCGACGAATCCGCTGCAAACGCAGAATCTGCGCCACCAATTTTGTTGGCGACCAACATGTGCGCGCCCTTTCGCAGCATTTTCGCACGGCCACGCTCTTCGACATCGTGGCTCTCCGCCGCAAATCCGATCAAAACCGGCCCGGACTTTGCGGTTTGCGCAGCCGTTGCGTTCGTGCCAAACCGCGCTCCCAATTCCGCCAGAATATCCGGATTTCGCTCCAGCTCCAGCACGCCCGTCATGGAGCTTTTCGTTTGCTTCAAGTCGCTCTGAACTTTCGGCCGCCAGTCCGCAACCGCCGCCGCCATCACAATAAAGTCCATCGCGTCGGCACGCGCCGTGATTTCCGCATGCATATCACGCGCCGTAACAACCCGAACAATTTCAACACCTTCCGGCGCAGCAAGCGACGTGGGTCCAGAAACCAGCACGACGTCCGCTCCCATCTGTTTAGCTGCGCGAGCAAGCGCGTAACCCATTTTCCCGGTCGATGGATTCGACAAAAAACGCGCCGGATCGATATGCTCACGGGTTGGACCCGCGCTGATCATCACGCGCTTCCCAGCCAGGATTTGCGGCGTTTCCATCAACTTATTATGCGCCGAAAACGCACGATCAACGCCCGCCAACAAAACATCCGGATCGGGAAGCCGTCCACGCCCCACTTCCTTGCAAGCAAGTTCGCCAGCATCCGGATCGATCACCAGATAGTCTGGATGTGCAGCAAGTACGGCGATATTTCGCTGCACAAATGGATGATCGAACATCTGCGTGTTCATCGCCGGCGCGATCACGACCGGCGCGCGCGTCGCAAGCAAAACCGTCGTCAGCAAATCATCGCTCATCCCGGCCGCCATGCGCGCGATAAAATTCGCCGTCGCCGGCGCAACCAGAACCACGTCCGGCCAGCGCGCCAGATCGATATGACCAATATCGCTTTCATAGGTCGCGTCGAAAATCTCCGTGCCGACCACATTTCCGCTCAAAACCTGCAACGTCAGCGGTGTGATAAATTCTTGCGCGCCGGCCGTCATCACCACGCGCACTTCATCACCACGTTTGATCAACGCACGCACGATTTCCGCTGCCTTGTACGCAGCAATTCCGCCGGTAACTCCCAACAAAACCTTCACGTTTTCACTCGCTTTTTAATGTCGGCTCGATCAAATACTGCAAAAAAAGATGCAACATCATACCGGTTATGCCCCAGATCCGATGCGTGCCAAATTGATACGCGTGCATCGTAAATCGCTGGCCGTTAAACATACGATCTTCGACCTGATAGATTTTCTCATCAACCAGGGCTCGCAATGGCGCAAAGATCAATACATCGATTTCATCTGGATTGATAATCAGCGACGACAACGGCTGCGTAAACTCGCCGACAAACGACGTCACCCGAAACCCGGTAAACGTGGGCATTTGCACAAACGAGCCAAAAACCTGCACGCCATCCGGTGTAAGCGCGATTTCCTCGCTCGCTTCCCGCAGCGCCGTCTGGGCAAGATCCAGATCTTCCGGATCTGCGCGGCCCCCGGGAAAACTAATTTCCCCTGGATGCTGGCGCAAACTGCCGGCGCGCTTGGTAAAAACCAGCTGAAATTCGCCATCTAACTCGATGATTGGCAACAAAACAGCGGCATCACAAAAACCGGTCAGCTTTTGAAGAGACGTATCGTGCCAGATCTGGCGCGGTGTCATCTCAAGTTCTAACAAGCGCCTGCGCACGGCATCCGGCGCAAGCGCTTCGTCAATTTTCACTTTCCTATCCGAACTGAAAACACGTTTCGACCGTCTTCCTCGCCCTTATAGACGATTTCACATACGGCCAGGGCGAGTTTACGAATTTTTCCGCTGGGCAATCGGATGTGCGCGTAATCGTCGTTTTCGACTTTCATCACCAGACAACGACGTAGTTTCGGATGATCAAGATAATCGCCCGCACTCAATACGCGTTCATCCTCCTCGTCATCGAAATTATAGGTCGACGGCGCGGCATTTCTGCGATCGCCTATCTTCGGAGCCTGGCGACCAGCCGATTTGATATCGTCATTTTTTGCAATCGCATCAGACCACGACATGGTGCTTGGCGGTGTTGCTGCAACCGGAGCGGGTGCAACCGGTGCGGCCGGACGCGTTGCCGGAATCGACGCAGCAGGCACTTCCGGAGCCGTACGCAGCGCAGGCATTTGTTGCGTCGTCGCCGAGGATGCCGTCGTTTCGATTTGCGAAATGCTATCCATCACCAACAATCCGCGCTGTGCATCCAGACGACGCGAAACCCGTACATCCGTAAATACATCGATCACGAATTCACAATCGCTCACGATTGCCGAGCGGATCTGGCCAGAGACAACCTGCTGACCGAGCAATCCGTTCACGCTAAGCAGGCCATCCAGGCGCAAAACAAGTTCGCTGCCCATCGTCGACACGTTGCCCTGAAGACTGATCAGATCAAAATCTCCACTGCCATTCAAAACTTCCACGTACTGCTTGCTTTCACGAGCAAATCGCACCAGTTCGACGTTTTGAAAACTACCGACAGCCCGTATTTCAGCGGCATGTACATTGTTTTTCTTACAGAGGGCCGTCAAAACTTCGACAAGCTCTTCTCCTTCTTCGAGACTTCCGATCAACCGATGGGAAATGTGCGAGTGTTCAAAAATCACGGTGTTCCTTTTAGGGCTTAAGGCATTGAAAGTTCGATGTAAAATCCCGACAAAGCGCAAACAGTCAAAATAGCGTCGCCCGCCGGGCGCGAGAATTTCGCATATCTTCACGCCTGAGGCAACCAGCCCGATTCTACTTTGCCGTAAAACAACAAGTTTCTACAAAAACTACGTGCTGACTTTGCGCCATCTGGCGTTACACTACGCGGGTTCGCATTCACGCCGGATCATTTCAAAATGTTGAGCTCAACAATGGAAACGATAATGTCACAGCCTTCAAAAAACTCCCTACAAGCCGTTCCCGCATCGGTCACAGACCTTGATGGGAAGCCATATTTCGGCACTTTTCAGGGCTCGCTTGCCAATATCGATCTGCAACAACTTCGCGCACCCTTCGCGCCCGATGCGCTCGGACGCATAATCAAGCATAAACGCTGGCAATATAACGCAATCGCAACCTCCGAAATTCTCGTCGTCACGGCCACCGTCGACACGACCTACGCGTGCAGCGCCTTCATGTATGCGATCGATCTAAAACACAAAAAAGTGCTTTTCGACCAGAGCTTCACCGGACTACCGCTCATCATGGCACACGTCGGCGATCGCCCGGCTGTCGGCCTCAATTCCTGGTTTCGCGCACCCGGCGCCAGCTTAAAAACGCGGCGAGACAACGAAGCACATCCTTTTTCTATTGAGGCAGATTTGGGACGCTTGTACACCCGCTTCAATCCGTCCGCGCGCTTTCGCGCAACCGCAAACACCCACGGCGCTGCGCCGGCACTAACCGTAATTTCACCGGTTCCCGACGGCGGATTCATCAACATCACCCAGAAATGGGCAGGATTACCGACAACCGGCGAACTAGAACTCGGCTCGAAACGCTTTTCCCTCAACGGCGGCCTGGCGGGATTCGACTACAGCCAGGGACTACTCGCCCGTCGAACCTGCTGGCGCTGGGCGCTTGCGCTCGGCAAACTCGCCGACGGCACAAGCGTCGGCATCAACCTGGTCGAAGGTTTCAACGAAGCTGATGCCACCACCAACGAAAACGCCCTGTGGCTCGGCGATCGCCTGATCCCACTCAGCCGCGCACGTTTTGAGTACGACCAAAAAGACCCCTCAAAACCCTGGAAAATCACAACCGTCGACGGCGAAATCGATCTGCATTTCGACGCGATTTACGTGCACGACGAACACAAAAACCTTAAAATCATCCGCAGCTATTTTGTGCAGCCCGCCGGATTATTCACCGGCACGATCAAGGTCGATGGAATCGTCCACGACGTCAAAAATCTGGCCGGCGTCACCGAAGATCAGGACGTTTACTGGTAAAAAACAGCAACCAAACCCGCACAAACACTGGCCCGCCACCGTCTCTGAGACCGGAACCAGCGCCACATTTTGCACCGTTGACGCCCCCCGAAAGTTAGGACCTCTCTGGCTTATTAAGAGAAACAGGCCCTAAAGTTAGGACCTCTCTGGCTTATTAAGGGAAACAGGCCCTAAAGTTAGGACCTCTCCGGCTTATTAAGAGAAATACCCCCTAAAGTTAGGACCTCTCTGGCTTATTAAGAGAAATACCCCCTAAAGTTAGGACCTCTCCGGCTTATTAAGAGAAATAGGCCCTAAAGTTAGGACCTCTCCGGCTTAATAAGAGAAATCGCGCCTACTCGGCCTTCAAACGCTTGATCAACGCCGGAACACCCGCACGCTCCGCATACGCGGCGTCCAACTGCTCGCAGCGCTCAAACAATTCGATCGCCTGCGCGTTATCTTTTGCCCCGCGAACCGCAAACATCCCCAGTTCATACGCATGTTGCGCAGTCATTTTTGGATGCGCCGCCAGCGTTCGCAATTCCTTTTGCAACACTTCGCGCTCCGCACCTTCTATCCGGCGCAGATTAAACATCCCGACCGCCGCCCCGATATTGTCCGCTTCCAGCGTAATCGCGCGCGCATAAAACATGCGCGCCTGCGCTTGCTGACCACGCGAAAGCGCAATCTGCCCCTGCGCCACCAACACATCCGCAGACTCCACCGGCTTTTCAATTTTTTCCATTTCTTGTGCAAGCGCCTCGACTTCTTCCACTTGCTCGGCCGGCTTTTCTTCCACGACTTCTGGAACTTCCACCACTGGCTCCACAACTTCTGCAACTTCTTGTTCTGCAACTTCTTCAACGACCGGTTTTTCAACCGGCGGCACTGCACTTTGCTGACCGTTGGCCGCATTCAAAGGCGACGACGCCACGCGTTGCTGGAGATGCGTAATCTGCTGACGAATGGTGGCAACACCAAAGCCCTTAAATTTCGCAAATCCCGGATCGAGCTCCAGCGTTTTTTGCCAGGCACCGATCGTTTTTCTGGCAGCCTCACTCGAAGTCTGCGCTTCGGGAAGCCAGAATGCGCCTTCCAAAAACCACACCGTGGCCGACTGCGGTTTTTCTTTCAGCAATCGATCCGTCAGCGCGCGCGCCTTTTTGCGCTGGCCGATCTGCATCCACGCCCAGACCAACGACGCCGACGCCGCGCTGTCCAGACCGTGCTTTTCGATGTCCGACTGATAGATCGCAACCAGTTCCAGGTAACGACCGGTCGCAACATAAACCGATTCGATTTGCTCCAATCGTGGTTCAATATCATTGCGGCGCAGCAAAACTTCGGCGTTTTTCTCAAATCCGTCGATAATCGGACCATAGTTCGTCAGGACTTCCGGCGGAACATTCGAGGGCGGTGCACGCAACGTGCGCGAGGTAACGGGCGAAGCCTGGAGCGGTGAAAAGGTCTGCGCACCGCCATCGGCGGGCAGGACGCCGTCGCCGCAACCGATGCCAGATCCGGCCAACAGTGCACCGAATCCAAGTGCCATGATTTGTAGTGTGACACGCTTTTTCATCTCGTCTCCGTTTCCTGCTTCTGGTAGGGCTTTCGCGCCGCACACTGCTTTTTGTCCGCAGTCACCGGCTGATGTTCTTAACTTCTGGAGCTAAATTTTGCATCGTGTTTATTTGAGCCTTGGCTCGAACGTCGGCGATCGCGCCGCGAATCTGTACACCGCCATCGACCATCTGCGCGCACTTGAACGCACGCAATTTTTGGCCGCCAGCGCCTTGTACGAAACTCAACCACGCGTTGTCGAGGATCAACCCGACTTTCTCAACGCCTGCGTCGCCATCGAAACGCAATTGAATCCACACGTCTTGCTCGCTGAACTCATCAAAATCGAGCAAACCATGGGCCGCGTGCGCCTGTTCGACAAAGGACCACGAGAGATCGATCTCGACGTCCTGCTCTTTGGCCAAGTGCAAATCAACGATCCCGACCTACAAATTCCCCACCCCGCTCTTTGTGAACGCGCATTCGTACTGGTTCCACTGGCCGAAATCGCCGCTGAAGTGCGCCACCCCACGCACCAGCAGACCATCAGCCAGCTCGTCGAAAACTGCCCCGACACCGGCTGGGTACGCAAAGTTTCCGATCCCCTGGCTGCTCAGTATTGACACGTTTAAAAGCCACCCGAAGATCTTTTTGGCTCACGCGAAGCCGTGCTTTTGCCGTGCTTTTGCCGTGCTTTTCTTCGCGTTCTTCGCGGCTTCGCGTGAGCCAGGCCCAATCTTCAATCAGCCACCCAACACTTCACACGTCCCATCCAAAACACAGTGATCACTACTCGACACCACCGGCCTCACCAACCCGCGTCTGAATCCGCTCAAACATCGTTTTCGCGACGCAAGCCCCCTGCGGCATGCCACGCTCGATCGCCATCGGGTAATGGATTCCACCATACAACCTGGAAATCGCGGCTTCCTCAGCCGCATGCGAAAACGAAGTAAACGAGCGCGCCGGCAACCCGCGATCTGCACCAAATTTGTCGACAAACGCCACGTCATCCCCAAAAAGTTCGGTCAAAACAGCCGCCGATGCACCGGAAATATTGGAGTGCCCCGATGTGTATTCTGGAAACGGTGGTGTCTTCAACAATGGCTTCCAGTTCGGCTCAATATGACGATCGATATACGTGACCGGCCGCAACAGATTTGAGCGATATTTCTCGTCCCAACAAGAAATGAGCGCGTCGGCACCGACGATCCCTATCAACGCGTACATCTCCACGGTCCGATCGAGTTTTAAGTCAAAACGTCCGATCATATCCGTCGCAATCGAAATCCAGTGCCCGTGCGGCGTACTTGTATGGCCGGCATCATCCGACCAAAACAGCGCGATTTCCTTCGCTGTGTCATCCATCGACGTGCTCGCGTCGTGGACTGCTTTGGCCTGCAAATACAGCTCAGATGTCGGATCTGTCGAAAACTCCGGCGGCGCTTGAGGCGCACACGCATCCGAGCTCGGCAATGCAAACGGGCGCATCGACGACCAGTGCGGGAGCAGCGGTTTCATCCCCACTTCCGTCGGTACCCACGTTCCATCCCCAATCGGAAACGTGTACGCACGCTCCAAATGCTCCCCGATTCCATCGCCCGCCGACCAGTGATTCAACGCCAGCGCAACCTCCACACCATAAAGCCGCGAGCGCTCAAGCGTACTTTCAGGCACACCGTGCAGACTGCGCCGACTGAGCTGACTTGTCATCAATTCATCGATCGCCGCGTGCGATTTTGGATCCACAAAAAAGGTCGGAAGCGTTGCACCGGCCGCTGCAGACGCGGCCGTGAGCCAGTCGATCCGTAACCCTACCGGCGGCAACGGCATCGCCGGCATGCTCGCTATCTGCCGGCCCAGCGAACGATATTCCGGCATCCCCGGCACAACCGCTTCGTACAGCGCAATTGCAGAATACGCATACGTGCGCGCGGCCACCGGCGGCGATTGCCCTTCGTCACGCACCAGTTTTTGCGCAAGCGCCATCCACTCTTTTGCAAAACTTGCCGACTGCTCACCCACGGATTCCGAAACTTCCGGCGCCACATCCTCCGCTTCCGCACAGCTCACCGCCAAAACCGCACACAAACAGCTCACCAGCAGTACTCCCAACAAATTCCGCATACAATTCCTCCAATAACCGTAGCAAATCGCCCCAAAACCATGCATAAACACCAATCTTTACAATCAGTTATGGAATTTAACCCGCACCTTCCAATTTGCAACAATCTGCGCAGGCATTGACACAATCACGCCCAGAGGGCAGAAAAGTGTGCTTGTTTGAATACCTAAACCCAACCACCGCATCTGAATGGAGTGACCCCGATATGACGAAACAAAACGTCAGCCAGCTAAGCATCAATACCATCCGAACGCTTTCCATCGACGCCGTAGAGCGCGCAAACAGTGGACACCCCGGCGCTCCCATGGGCCTGGCCGCGGTCGCCTACACCCTGTGGACGCGTCATTTGCGCCACAACCCCAAAAACCCAAACTGGGCAAACCGCGACCGTTTCGTGCTCTCCAACGGCCACGCATCCATGCTGCTCTACAGTCTTTTGCACCTGACCGGTTACGAAACGATGACGCTTGACCAGATCAAAAACTTCCGCCAGTGGGGCAGCCTGACCGCCGGCCATCCTGAGCATCCAGAAACGCCCGGCGTCGAAATGACCACCGGCCCCCTCGGCCAGGGCTTCGCCACAGCCGTCGGTATGGCACTCGCCGAAGCACACCTCAGCCAGAAATACGACGGCGCAATCGACCACTACACCTTCGGAATTTGCTCCGACGGCGACCTCATGGAAGGCGTTTCCCACGAAGCCGCCTCGATCGCCGGCCACTTAGGCCTCGGCAAGCTCATATTCTTGTACGACGACAACGAAATCACCATCGACGGCCGCACCGATATTTCGTTCACCGAAGACGTCCAAAAACGATTCGAAGCCTATGGCTGGCACACCCAGCTCGTCGAAGACGGCAACGACGTCGACGCTATCGACCGCGCCATCATGGCCGCCAAAGACGTAACCGACCGCCCATCGCTCATCTCTGTGCGCACGATCATCGGTTTCGGCTCACCCAACAAAGCCGACACCTCCGGCTCACACGGCTCCCCGCTCGGTGCCGCAGAAATCGAGCTCACCCGCAAAGAACTCGGCTGGCCCTACGAAGAATCGTTCTTCGTGCCCGACGAAGTCCGCGACCACATGAGCGCACTCGATACCGGCGAACGTCTGGAAAAATCCTGGCGACACAACATGGAAGACTACCAGCAGAAAAACGCCGCCGCACACGACGAACTCATGCGCACCCTTAGCGGCGAATTGCCTGCGGACTGGAAAAAATCCCTGCCGGTTTTTGAAGCTTCCGAAAAAGGCATGGCCACCCGTAACTCCAGCGGAAAAGTCGTCGAAGCGATCTTCGGCGCCCTCCCCGAATTTGTCGGCGGCTCCGCAGACCTGGCCGGCTCCAACAAAACGTATTTCGCCAAATTCGGCACCATGGCCAAAGACGACTATGCAGGCCAGAACATCCACTACGGCGTGCGCGAACACGGCATGGCAGCCGTCGCAAACGGTATGACACTGCACGGCGGCATGCGCGCCTTCGGCGCTACATTCCTGATCTTCTCCGACTACATGCGCCCCGCCCTGCGCCTGGCCGCACTCATGCACACGCCCTCGCTCATGGTATTTAGCCACGACTCGATCGGCCTTGGCGAAGACGGCCCCACCCACCAGCCAATCGAGCAACTCGCTTCGCTGCGCGCAATCCCCAACTACACCGTATTGCGCCCGGCCGACGCCAACGAAACCAGCGAATGCTGGCAAGTCGCACTCGAAAACAAAACCGGCCCATCCGGACTCGTCCTCACCCGCCAGGACGTCCCAACCTTTGACCGAAAAGCCCTCGGCACCATCGGCGACGCCACAAAAGGCGCCTACATCCTCACCGACGCCGCCGACGGCAAACCCGATCTGATCCTGATCTCCACCGGCAGCGAAGTCGCAATCTGCATGGACGCCCACAAAAAGCTCACCGCCGACGGCATCAAAACACGCGTCGTCAGCATGCCCTCCTGGGAAGTCTTCGCCAAACAAGACAAAAGCTGGCGCGACCAGGTTTTGCCACCCGAAATCACTGCACGCATCGCCGTCGAAGCCGCATCCCCCATGGGATGGGAGCGCTACACCGGCAGCGAAGGCGACATCATCGCCCTCGACCACTTCGGCGCATCCGCACCCTTCGAAGTTCTCTACGAGAAATTCGGCCTTTCGCCAGAAAACGTCACCAAGCGTGCAAAAGCGCTGCTAAACAAGTAAAAACAGCTCGCATTTCGCTCAAGCACTCACTATAAACGCAATACCACACCAGCCTGGTGTGGTATTGCACAAACCCCTTCCCGGAAGAGAGAGAAAATGCCTGTAAATTATACGCGTCGCCACGATCTTTTTCTCGACGCCGGTTTCGAAAACCCCAAGCAAGCCCTCGAACTTTTGTACGAAGACGCCGAACAACTCGGCCTCCTCAACCCCAAAAAAGAAGCCACCCTCGCGCTCGACGAAAGTATGGATCGCGCAGCCCAGCGCGCCGACGAAATGCTCAGCGCACCCGTCCGCAAACTCCTCGACAACGCCTCCGAATACCTCTTCAAGCGCAACGGCGACCTGGCAAACTTACTCTGGCTCGCCCGCACCATCGACACATCGTCCGACACCGAACACCCGTTCCACCTCGGCGCCTTTGTTTTCGGCCTCGCGTCACGCATGTGGCAACGCGGACTCCAACGCGAAACCGCCGCCATGATCCGCTTTTTGGTCGCCGTCGATTTCGACTACGGCGCACTCTACCAGGAACCCGGCATCGCCTACGGCTTTTTCCAATCCCGCGACCCCAACCCACTCGCCTGGAAACTTCTCCACTTTATCGATGACCGCGAAAGCACCCGATCACCAAACCGCAAACCACTCGACAAAATCCACGCCCTCGAACTCGGCTGCGGCATCGGCAACGACGCCCTCGGCCTGATGTCCGGCTCACGCGCCGCAAGCTACGTCGGCTGCGACTTGAGCGCCATCGCCCTTGCCGAACACGCACGCCGCGCAGCACCTTTGCTCGCTGAAAAGCCCGAACTCTCGCACTCCCTCATCGAAGGCGATTTCGTCAGCACCCTGCGCCAACTCAATAACAAAGACAGCGACGACAAAAACCTCAAAAAAACCAACCTCATCTACTCCTACTCAAGCCTGCACTACTTCAGCTCGGTCGAACTCACCGAAATCTTCTCACTCGTCCACGACGCCCTCGAACCCACCGTCGGCATTTTCGCCTTCGCCATCAAAGGCGCCGGCAGCATCTGGGACGGCGAAGGCACACCGCTCTACCGCCCCGACGTCTGGATCAACTTCGACGGCCAGACCCGCTGGTTTCCCTCCCGCGAATCCATCGCCACCATGATGGACAACCACGGCTTCGAAATGCTCCTCCACGAATGGCACGAGCACTGGGGCTACTCCAAACACGGCGAACGCGATCTTTTCCACTACGTCATCTGCACCCCACGCGCCTCATGATCTCTTTTCACCATTTCATTACTGCCACAATCGCAGCCTCTATCCTGTCCACAGGTGTTTTCACGGCCGAACTTGCCGCCCAAACACCTGCACCCACACCTGCACAACCCACCAGCAATGCACCCGTAAACTCACTCACGGACGCACTCTCCCTCGCGTTCGACACCGACCACCGCCTGGCCATACTCGCTGAAAACGCAGCCCAACCCGGCAACATCCTCAGCATCGAAATCCTCGGCAGCAAACTCACAGCCCTCGTCGAAATCGAAATCATCCACGGCGACAAAAAGTTCCGCTATCCCCTCAAATTCGGTCGCAACACCACCTCCTCCCACTGGCAAATCTACTGGACACCCGACGAAGCCTACACAAAAGCACTCCTCTCCATCACCCACGCCACCGAATTCCTTCAACCCAACGCCCCCATCCTCACCTCCTCCAACGCCACCACACCTTGGACCGACCAGACCCGCATCCCCGCATTCCCCGTCATCGCCACCCAATCATCCATCATCACCCCCTTCGGCATCATCCACTCCGCCAAAGACCTGAGCGATCTGGCCGCACCACTCACACCGCCCGACGACCTCGTCCGCCACACAACCCGCTGGATCACCCAGATCCTCGAAGACGCCCCTGCACCAGCCGCCATCGACCTCATCCTCGATGCACGACTCCCCTGGAAAGCCGCCACTCGCCTCATCATGGCCACCTCCGCCAACGGCCTTTTCCGCACCAACGTCATTACAAACAACCAGGGCGCCATCACCACAATCCCCCTCAACGCCCCCGTCTTCGACCCCCAACAACTCCCCGACCACATCAAAATGCTCACCGTCGGCATCTATCCTCTACCCGCCAAAAAAATCGGTTTCCGCATCGCCTACAACAACGAAATCCTCCAGATCCCCCACGAATGCCCCACCGAAATGAGTTTTTGCACCGAAAACATCACCGAACTCCCCCAAAAACTCCAGGAACTCACCCAGGCATTCGCGCAAACCCAACAAGCCACCCACATCATGTTCGCCGCCCCCAAAAACGCCTCCTTCCAAACCGCCATCGACTACCTCCAGGCCACCATCCACACCCTCCAAATCCCACCCGAAAAAACCTTCATAGGATTCATCCAATGAACTTCATCCACCCCCTCATCCACATCACCCTACTCGCCACCACCCTCCCCTTCGGCTGCGCAACCAGACCCACCGCACAACCCCCAGAAACCAGCATCTCCAAACCCCAGCCCCCACGAGAACACCACACAGATCCACTCGAAATAACCGAAAACTGGCTCAAAACCGGCCTATCCACCCAAAACCAACCCATCCACACCGAACTCTGGACCGAAACCCAATCCTGGACCGCCCCCCGCGTCACCCGCATCACCCTCATCCCCAACACCGACCCCATCGAATACAACGCCACCATAACCGACAAAAACGAAACCCCAGACCACGCCCTCACCCTCACCATCACCCAAAACCAAGAAACCTGGCACATCACCCACGCCCAACAATCCCCAACGCGCCAACTCTGGCCCCGCTTCTAACCTCAACCACTCCCCAACCTTCGCTTTTCTTTGCCTTTCCCTTTGCTTTCCTTCGCGGCAATTCGCGCCTTCGCGCCTTCGCGTGCGCCCTTTGCCTTTGCCCCGCTTTTCAAACCCCGGACCCCACCTTGACCACCCAATTAATTATCAAAAAAATCGCCATCATCGGCGCCGGCCCCATCGGCATCGAAGCAGCCCTGCGCGCCACCCACCTCGGCCACGACGTCACCGTCTTCGAACGCCACCACATCGGCGCACACGTCACCCGCTGGTCCCACGTCACCTTCTTCTCCCCCTGGCCCCTCAACACCACCACCCTCGGCCTATCCACCCTCACCCAATCCAACCAACCCACAGACTTCCCCGCCGACCAATACCCAACCGGCCGCCAATACCTCGATCAATACCTCCTCCCACTCTCCCAATCACCACCCCTGATCAATAAGATCCACGAACACACCAACGTCCTCGGCATCTCCAGAAAACACGCACTCAAAGGCGATCTCATCGGCCAACCCGAGCGCGCCGCCCAGCCCTTTGTGCTCCTCATCGAAAAAAACGGCCACCAACAATATACCGAAGCCGACATCGTCATCGACGCCACCGGAACGTTTTCCAACGCAAGCTTTCTCGGCGCCGGCGGCCTCCCACTACCCGGCGAACGCGCATTCACCGACAAGATCGAACACCACATCCCCGACATTTTAGGAAAAGAGCGCGACGAATACGCCAACAAACGCGTACTCGTCATCGGCCAAGGCTTTTCAGCCGCCACAACCCTCGAAGCACTCCACGAACTCAAACAATACGAGCGCGCAACCCAGATCTCCTGGCTTTTCCGCTCACCACCAGCCTCCTTCGAAGTCATCCCCGACGATCCACTTCCCCAACGCGAACGCCTCACAACCTTCGCAAACCTCGCGTCCCAGGGAAAAACCGAAGGAATCACCGCACTGGCCAATTCCTCGATCACAAACATCCACTGCTCGGGCGAAAACTCGTTTCAAATCGAGATCTTACGCAATAACCATCCACAATCCTTCGAAGTGGATAAAATTATCTCCAACATCGGATACAAACCCGACACCGAACTTTACCGCGAACTCCAGATCCACCTCTGCTACGCCACCGAAGGCCCCATGAAACTCGCTGCCACACTTCTAGCCAGTGCAGCCGCCGGTTCCTCCTCCGATTGCCTCCAACAAACATCCGCCGGCGCCGACGTCTTACGCAGTCCTGAAGCCAACTTCTTCATCCTCGGCATGAAAAGCTACGGCCGCGGATCAAGCTTTTTACTCAAAGTTGGATTCGAGCAAATCGACGATCTATTTGCCGATATTCTCAACGATTCCAACGAATAGACTTTTTGTGTAAAGTTGGCACGCACCTTGCCTTGCTGTATTATCAACGGTGAACGTATGGCGACCGAGTGGATATTTTCTCTCAACACAAGGGTAAATGGTTATGAAAAATCAAATGAATAATAATTCGAAACGCTGGCAATCTGCCCGCTGGATTTCCACCCTTGCTGCGCTCTCAAGCGTTGCAATCTTTTCCGCAGCCTGCGGCGAGTCCTCCGAAGGCGTCGCCAAAGATCCCGGCCCGATCGTCCAATCCAAAGAATTCGCACTCCTACCCGCACCCAACTGCGACGTCGTGCGCGATCGTCTGATCGACGCCAACACCGAACAAACACTCGACAACCTCTACAATAGCTATCGCTGGGGTTCCGACGACATGGCCGGCGGCGTTCCCGAAGCCTCCCCCGACGCCGACTCAGGCAGTGAAGCACCCGACGACTACACCGAAACCAACGTCCAGGAAGCCGGCGTCGATGAACCAGACATCATCAAAACCGATGGTAAATTCATCTACACCACCCGCGGCAACGAACTCCTCATCATCAAAAGCTGGCCCGCCAACGAAACCACCATCGTCGGCCGCCATTCCCTCGGCTCCAACGGCTACGCAAGCTCCCTGTTCCTCAAGGGCGACCGCGTCGCACTCTTCTCCAACGTCTACGATAATTACGATTATTACGACGAAGGCCAGACCGACGACAGCGGCGAACCACGCGAAGAAAAACCCGAGCGCCCCGATAACTACCGCCACTTCTACGGCACCCGCATCACCATCCTCGACGTCACAGATCGCTCAGCCCCGAAAGTCGAAAAACAACTCGACATCGAAGGCTGGATGAACAACGCACGCATGATCGACGGCAAAGTCTATCTCGTCTCCAACAGCTACATGAACTCGCCCGTCAACATCTGGAAATGGCTCGACGAAAACAAATCCGACCTCCCAGATTCCTCCTGGACCGACGACGATGCCCTGCGCGAACAACGCAAAAATCAGGCGCGCCCCATCGTCAAAGCAAAAATTGCAAAGGAATATGCAAAAGTAGATATCAAATCACTCATGCCCCGCGCTCGCACAACCGACGGCAACGGCAAAACCCTCTCCACCACCTCCATCTACGAGTGCAAAGATCTCTACCTGCCACAACAAACCACCGATCTCGGCCTGCTCAACATCTCAAGCTTTGACTTAAACGCACCCGCCAACATCGAATCCACCGGACTGCTCGCTAACGGCTGGACCGTCTACGCGTCCCAACAAAACCTCTACGTCGCCATGTCCAGCCGTTCCTGGTGGTGGGGATGGGGTGGCTCAACCAACGAATCACACATCCACAAATTTGAGCTGAAAAAAGGCGCCGCAAAACCCGCCTACATGGCCAGCGGCAAAGTCGACGGCTGGCTGCTCAACCAGTTCTCCATGAGCGAGTACGACGGCCACCTGCGCGTCGCCACCACCGACAACCAGTGGGACTGGAACGAAGGCACCGGTGAACGCGTCGAATCCGGCGGCAACAACATCATCGTCCTCAAACAACAAAACAACGTCCTCACCGAAACCGGTTCTGTCCGCGGCCTTGCCCCAGGCGAACAAGTCTTCGCCGCCCGCATGATGGGCCCCAAAGGCTACATGGTCACCTTCCGCCAGACCGACCCGCTCTACACCTTCGATCTGTCTGACCACACCAAGCCCAAAATGCTCGGCGAACTCAAAATCAACGGATACTCAAGCTACATTCACCCCATCGCCAACGACAGCCTGCTCACCATCGGCATGGACGCCGACGACGAAGGCCGCGTCAAAGGCGTGCATCTGCAAATCTTCGATGTCAAAGACATGAAAAACCCAACCCGCTCACACCAACACCTCATCTCCACCGGCGGATGGTCCTCACACAGTGAAGCACTCTACAATCACCACGCCTTCACCTACGACGCAAAACGCGAAATCCTCGCTGTCCCCGTCAACATTTATGAAAACGACACGTACTTCACCGGCCTCATCATCTTCAAAGCCAACGCCACCGACGGCATCCAGGAAATCGGCCGCGTCAGCCACGCCGACCTCGTCTCACAGGCCTACTGCCACGACCGCAACCAACAAGCCGACTGCCAACCAGAACAATACTGGAACTGGTGGTCCAA
Organism: Lujinxingia vulgaris; assembly: GCA_040394315.1. Taxonomy (GTDB): domain Bacteria; phylum Myxococcota_A; class Bradymonadia; order Bradymonadales; family Bradymonadaceae; genus JACCWM01. Next base: position 353 of record JBEBSM010000022.1, on the reverse strand, counting down.
CATGCGCCGCAGCATCTTCATGGGCGGCGACAACAAAGACTACGTCTACTCCCTCTCCGACGTCGGCCTGAAAGTAAACGACCTCTACACCCCCGCAACCGAACACGCAGCCGTTCTCCTGCGCTAACCCCACCTTCCCCCGGCCCCACAAACGCACGCACCGTGGAGCCGGGTGGAACCCGTGCGGAACGCGCGTCTGTTTCAGCCCCACGAGAATCGTGGGGTGAGGACGTTTCACACCACCGAATATTTCTACCCACCACACCGAAAACCAACCATCACCAGCCACCACACCGGCCCCGCCCCTACCCCCCCCCCCCACCCCACCCCACCCCCAGACAGGCCACGCCACA
>JBEBSM010000021.1:0-18422 GCA_040394315.1 Lujinxingia vulgaris | reverse complement strand
ACATCCAGCGTGTTGGCGGGGAATTGTGGGTAGCCGTTGCAGCGGTTTGCGAAGTCAGAATAGGAGACTTTTTCGGGGGTGACGATGGCCAGGTGGAAGATGTGTTTGGGGTGCAGGCCGGAGTTGTTGGCGAGTTGGAGCCAGGCGGCGGTGGGTTCGTCGGGGTCGGTTTTATCGAGTTCGGAGAAGTAATTTACGGGTGGCGTCTGGCCGTCGATCATGCAGTTGGTGTCGTTGAGGGCGCAGGGTCGGGCGGATGCGGAGAGGTAGACGACGAGCATGCCGTCGGCGGCTTCGGTGAAGTAGGGAAGGCCGGTGGGGTCGGCGCTTTCGGCGTGGTAAATGGGCTGGTTGCCGAGGCTATGGCCGAGATCAGCGAGGTTTTGGCCGTCGGCTTTGCTGTGGTCGGGGAGGTGGTTTTGGCCATCGTCGAAGGTGTAGTAGGCGATGGTTTCGCCGAAATTTGAAAATTCGGAGGATTCCAGGCCCTCGCCGTAGAGTAGGGGAACGCTGGAGCCGGTGCGTTGGTAAAGAGGTGCAAGTGCGGCGCTGCGGACGTTGACTTTTTTGAGTGCCAGCTCGGTGGTGAGGGTGGAGAGAATGGCGTGGTAGTGGTTGCTCAGGTTGGCGGCGCCGCGGTCGAGGTCGACGAGAACGAGGAGGTCGATTTCTTTGGGTTCGTTAACGACTTTGCCGCCGATGTTGTCGTCCTCAATTTTGGGGTCTCGGTCGCGGAAAACGGTGCAGCCGGTGGTTGTGAAGAGGCTGGCGATGAATAAACAGAGCACGGTTTTGGAGAAGGTGTTGTTGAGAGTGGTTGTGCGTGTTTTCATTGTGGGACCTCGTCTGGTGTATTGTGGTTGGCGTGCAGGGGCTGGGTTGAGCGCGGTTGTTGCGGTCGAGATGGTGTTGCGAGCGCGTTTTTGTTGAGCGCGGCCAGGTCGTGGCCGTCGCGGCGGAGGCCTTCGGTTAGAGCGGTTGTGAAGGTGGAGCGGGCCTGAAGGAAATCGGTGCGTCCGACAGGTATTTGAAGCGAAAGCTCTGCGTTGAGCGCGGCCTGGGTTGCGGGTGCGGCGTGCTGGAGCAGATGCTGGCGGATGTCTTCACGGGTTCCGCGGAGCATGTTCGCGAGTGTTTCGATTCCGGTGCGGTGCATTGCGTTTGCGAGGATGTCGGCCGGAATATGGGGAATGGCGGACTCAAGGCAAGTGCGGGCAAGGGCGGAGCGTGCGATTTCGGGGCGACGTTGGTCGAGTTCGCGCAAGAGGTCTTCTTGTTCGTGCAGGGGCAGGGCCTGGAGCATGTCGATGACGAGCGATGCCTGGTCTTCGGATTCGCGGCCGACGTGCGAGAGTTCGTCGGCGGCCTTGCGGGTGCGGGCGGCAAGATCGAGGGCTTGCTGGCGGGTGAGGAGTTCGCCGACGCCGGCGCCGAGCAAAAGTTCGCGGCGCTCGGTGTGGGTGAGCGATTCGAGGTAATTAGCGCGCGGACCGGTTGGCAATTGGTTGATAATGAAGGCTTTTTCGGTTGCGCCGCAGGTGTTCAAGATGCGGCGCAGGTTGGCGACGGGCAGGCCTTCGAGGAAATCCCAGTCCATGGTGTGGCTGTCGGTGTCGTGCAAAACGCGGGCGGCCGTGAGGCGGCTGGTGGCTTCGTCGATGATGCGGTTTGCTTCGGCTGGCTCGACGGGGCCGAGGTTGTTGGCGATGGCGTGGCTGACGCGTTCGAGTTCGGGTTTGAGGGCGTCGTCGGAGCGTAGATCCGCGAGGATGTCGGGGCCGAGGAGGCGGACGAGGATGGCGACGTTTTCGGGGTTGTCCTTGAGCCAGTCGCGCAAAACGCGGTTTTGGATCGGGCGCGAGCTTTTGAGATCTGCGCGGAAGGCTTCGATGTCGGGTGTTTTCTGATTTTTCTGGCCGTCGCCGAGGGTTTTTTCAGGGTTTGCGGAGCTGAAATCGGCTTTTTTGTCGAGTCGTTTCAAGATCATGATGATCAGGCCGCTGAAGATCAAAAGCGTTAAGACGAGCGCGATCCAGGGGAGGAGTTCGAGCCAGGAGGGGGCGGGTGTTTTGGTGGGTTCTGGCTCGGTGGCCGACACGGGTTTTTCGAGCGTTTCGGTTGCGGGTGCAGGTGCGGCAACGGGTGGCAGCGGTGGTGGTTCTGCATAACGTGGTTGCGGGTTTTGAGGGGCCGCGGGCATGGGTGGCGGCATGGGGTGGAGCTGGGGCTCGGGGAAATCGAGGGTTTCGGGGCGCACGTTGACGACGGGCGCTAAGTTATTGAGGCGAAACTGCAACATGCGGGGCAGGTTGGAGGCGAAGTTTCGGGGCAGTTTGCTGTCGAGCAAAATGGTGATGTCGAGGTTTTTGGTGGTGATTTCGTAGCTGGATGCGGACGGTGATTCGAAGCCGGGAGTGACGGCACCGACAGCGCGTGGGGATTCCATGACGGCTTTGATTTCGACGAGTTCGCAGCGGCCGGGGCACAGACGTGAGAAGAGTGCTTCGATGGTCTGGCGAGCTTCGGCTTCGACGGCTGAGCGCTGGGCTTGCATGGCGATGCGTTCGCCGCTGGTGGGTTGCTGGCCTGTGTTTTGGGCAGCAACGTCGGAGGTTATGAAGAGTTGTGAAGCGAGGGCGAAGATGAGGATCGCGAGCCCGTGTTGGAAGTTTTTCATGGTGTGATCTCGTCGGGTTCGGCTGCTGGTTCGGCTGGGTTTGTTGGCTGAGAAACGGGCTGGATGCGTTCGATGATGTCTGGGTCGAGGGCGTCGATGCGGATGATAACGCGGCGGTTTGCGGCGCGTGCAGCTTCGAGTTCGGTGGGGCTGAGTGTAGCGAGTTGTTCGGTGTTGTGAAGATCGATTTCGTTTGCGGCGCGGGTGTCGGCAAACCCCTGGACGCTCATGCGGCGTGGGTCGAGGCCGGCGGATTGCAGGCGCTCCATGACATGGATGGCGCGGCTGGTGGAAAGTTCCCAGTTGGAACGGTAGCGACGCGAGCCGATGGGTACGTCGTCGGTATAACCTTCGATGACCAGGCCGTAGCGGGTTTCGAGGTCGTTGACGAGGTGTGTTTCGATAGGGGTGAAGACGTCGTTTGCAGCAGCCAAAAGTTCGGAATCGCCGGAGTTGAAGAGCAGGGCGTTTGAGAATTCGATGGTGAGGCCGTCTTCGTCTAAGTTGGTGCTGACTTCGCCGCCGAGGTTTTTGACTTCGATGACGCGTTCGATTTTTTCCTGCACTTCGGCCAGGTTACCGGTTTTTCGGCCGGTCATGGCGGTTACAAATTGGTCGTAGCGATTCTGGGCGATGGTGGACATCGACAAGAGAAGGATCATGAAGGTGAGCAAGATGGTCATCATGTCGGCGTAGCTGACGATCCAGTTCGCGGTTACGGGCTTACTTTCCGCCTCAAAACGGCTTTCCCCGAACGAATGCTCACTCATGACGGCCTCGCCGAACTATAACCATCGGCTGCGCCGTGGGTGTTGGAGGCCAATCCGAGGACGCCTTCGACTTCGTGGATGGGGCGGCGGCGGGTGATTTTGAGCATGCCTTCGACGACGAGTCCGAGGTTTTCGGCGCGGTGATTTGCGCGCTCAGCAACGATTCTGGCCAGTGGTAAGTAGAGCAAGTGGGCGAGCAAAAGGCCGTAGAATGTGGTGAGGAGGGCGATGGCCATGCCGGGGCCGAGTTTTTCGAAGTCTTTCATGTTGGCGAGCAGTTGGATGAGGCCGATGACGGTTCCGATCATGCCCATGGCGGGGGCGAAGTCGCCGAGGCTGTTGAGGATGCGTTCGGATGCGCGCATGTTTTCGAGGTCGCGTCGGCCGAGGATCATGGCGTCGACGTCGATTTCGGTGGCGTCGACGTTTTGGAGAACGAGGCGGCCGACGTGGCGGAAAACGGGGTCTGGATCGGCTTCTAGAATGGCGGATGCTGCGGCGCCGCGGTCGCGTCGGACTTCGCGGCCGAAGGCGATGAGGTTTTTGGAGAGGCGTTCGCGGTCGCGCGTGGGATTGTGGACAAGTGCTCGCCCGAAACCACGGATGCCTTTGCCGAGTGTGGTGAAGTTGTAGGTCAGGATCGTCAGGCCGATGGGGACGCCGGTGAGCAAAATAATGGAGTAAAGATTGAGGAAGCCGGAAAATTCGGCGTCCATATAATCCATGGAAAGCAGGAAGGAACCGATGACAATGAGTGCGCCGAGGACGATATGCATGTTTTTAGACCGGTATAATAGATGCGGAATTATTGGTTCATCGTTTTAAGAGCGTCGATTACCTGACGGTTATCAGGATCTATCTGCAAGACTTGTTCCCACGCTTCACGCGCAAGCTCGGGCCGGCCAAGTTTGAGCCATAAAGTGCCTTTCATGGACAGAATTTTGATGTCGTTGGGGTACGCGCGCTCCAGATCTGCGATACGGACCATGGCGAGTTCGTAGTTTCCTGAGCGGTATAGCTTTTGTACTTCTTCGATGGTGAGCATGTAGCTCGGGCGTGTGGGTGCTGGCTCGGTCGGGTCTTTTTTGTTTGCCTGAGCGCCTGGCTGGTTGTTCTGAGTGGGATCGTTGGCTGCGCCGGCGGGTTGGTTTTCGTCGGGAACGATGAGGTTTTGGCCGTCTTTGAAGACGCCTTCGCGTTCCATATCGGGGTTTGTGCGGCGCATGTGTTCGATGAGCGCTTTGTCGGCGGTGGTGAGTTTGTGTGAATCGCTGCTGACCATGCCGGGATTGTTTTTGAGCGGGATTTTAAGCTCATAGCCGGTGGCGACTTCTGGAAATTCGACTTCCCAGTCGCGTTCGCCGTCGCTCATGCGGACGACGTAGCGTTGTGAGGGGATTGCGCCGGCGCCGGTGTATTCGTGAGCGGACGTGGCGGCGCTGGGGACGACGATGACGGTCGGTGGTTTGGAGGGCGTTCCACAGGCGGTGGTAACGAGCATGGCGGTGCTGAGCGCGATTATGAGGATCGTGTGAGAGTGCTTCATATTTGGATAGTTATCTAAAAATGTCATGAGCGTCGAGCCTGGGTGAAATTACCAGTTGAAGGAAACGCGGCCTTTTGCGCCGATTCCGCCGAGATCGTAGCCGCCGAAATCGACGGGGAGAAAGTACATGGCGCTGACGCCGATTCCGAGACGGTATTGAAGAACGAGGTCGACGCCCCATTCTGCGAAGGCTGAGTTTCCTTCTGTGCCGGCGATGAATCCGCCGACGGTGGGGCCGGTGCGCAGGATGGGTTGGTTTAAGTTTGCCTGATAAACTTCCCATTGGAAGGTTGCGGAGATGAAGGATCCGAGGATTGCGTTATCGCCGAGGTTTACGAAACCTTCGGCGCCAATGCCGAAGAGGTATTTGTTGTTTTCGCCGAATTTTTCGTAGAGACGATAGCCGATAGCGCCGCCGGATGAGCCGCCGAGTGGGGAATCGTAGGGGATGTAGGTCATTCCGCCGTAGAGAATGTGGCCGTAGTAGGGACGTGCATCGAGTTTTCGTTCGAGTTCTTTGAGGCGCTCGGCGCGTGTGACGACGCGGTCGCCGGAGCGCAGGATGGCGGCGGTTGTGGCGTCGGAGCGGTAGGTTTCGGTCCAGAGGATAGCGCCGTCGGTGGCGCGAAAGATTTCGACCTGGAGGGCGACGATGTTGGCGCCGGGGAAGTAGGAAAGTCGGGCGTCCATGAAGGTTTGTACGCCGATGTTGTTGGCTTCGGCGCGCAGGTCTTGTTGGTTGGTGATTCCGAGAGTGACGTCCCAGCTATCGCCTTCGACGCGTGAGCGCAATGCGCGGCATGATGCGCAGCGTTTGATGGCGACGGACGTGTTGTTGACGACGTTGGAGATGAGTGTGCTTTCGACGATGTCGCCGAGTTGCGCGCTTAGGTTGGGGGTAAGTCCGACGTTGCGGATTGCGGTTGGTGAGAGGACGGTGTGGTTGAGTTTGGAGATGTCGGCGACGACTTCATCGATCATTTCTTCGATGATTTGATAGATGTGGATGGTGCCTTCGGCGTCCTGGATTTGTTTGAGCGTGGATTCGCGAATTTCCAGGGCGCGTGCTTGTTCGTCGCGTGCTTTGTCCTGGGTGCGGACGTTTTGCTCAGCTTGTTGCTGCGCAGGTGTTTGCTCAGGGGTTTGTGGTGGATTTTGTTGTGCGTTTTCAACGTCTTCGATGTTGACGAAGGGATCTTCAAAGACCTGGGCTGTGCCGGGGGCGGCGTAAAGTATCAGTGAGGCAAGTAGTGTGGCGCAGGTGAAAACGCGCAATAGGTGTGATGACATCATAGAAATCGACAATTTTAGGTTAGAAAAGTACATCAAAACGCCCATCCAATGTGAAACTGATAGCCCCAGAGGGCGGATTGACTCATCCAGTTATTGAGACCTTTTCGGATCTCGGCGTCGTAATTTCCGGCCGAATAGCGCGCCTGGTTGTAGAGGCTGTACCCGTATTCGACACCAAGTCGGGCGTGCAGGCCGAGTAGGAACTGGACGTCGAAGCCGGCTGATGCGGTGACGATGTGATACTTGGGTTGGAGCGTCGCATACTGGTTTTCATTGCGACCGGGGCCGTCAATTTCGTCGAAGCTGCCGCCCCAGTCGCCGTAGTAGTAGCCGCCGTTTGAATAGGTAGCCCATCCGGCGATAACTCCGGCGTTGATGTAGGGTGTAAACCAGCCGGGCATGAAGAAATAGGTGGCGGATACGTTTAGAAAATATCCATTTTGTTGGCCGTCGATGTAATTATCGTCGTCGTCGTAGTTGTAGATCCATTCGTTGTGAAAGATCAGGGATGTTTCCAGGCGAAACGAGCCGTTTAGGTTGTATCCAGCGAGGATTCCGGGGCCTAGTTGGCTGATGGTGAAATCGGCGCCCCATGGTTTGTGGAGGCGAGGGGTTTTGTTGAGGTGGTCGTCGTTTTGTTCGTCGAGGACTTTTTGGACCTGTTGTTCTGCGTTGAGGATGGCGACGCGGCGATTGAGGTTGTTGAGGCGTTTGATGCGATCGATGCGGCAGCGTCGATCGAAGCCGCACTGATCTTGGGCGGAATCTTGTTGGGGAGCGTTTTCTTGCGCGTGGGCTAGCATGGGCGTCGTGTAGGCGAGTGCGAATGCAAGGGTGATGAGCGTGGAGATTTTGGGTGTGGGTGATTTCATGGCTGTTTCTCCTCGTCGGTTTTGTCGGGTGCAAAGGAGTTGGGCCAGTTTTCGGGTGCGATGTTGTCGCGCGGGATGAGCGTGAGTGAAAACAGCGGTGTGAAGGACGGCTCGATGGCGGGTTCGTACTGGGTGAGTTCACGTTCGGAAAGGTGAACGGTGCCGAGGACGAGGGGTGTGGGTTCGAGGTCGCCGACGTTTTCGGTGTAGCCGCGCGGGTGTGATTGGAGCATGGCGCTGGCGATGCGGTAGAGCTCGAGCAGGGCCGGGCGGGCGGTCGATTCGGGGCTTGTGCGCAGGAGATCTTGGGTCTGTGTGACGATGGTCTGGAGCCATTTCTGGCGTTTGTTTGCAGCGGGCGTGGATTCGCCCCATTCGGCCATGGCGGGTAACATCAGGCGGAACACGCGAGCGAGTTCGACGTCGGCTGCGGCGAAGAACTGGGGACGGCGTGGTTCGGGGATTGCTTCGAGAAGTGCGTCGGAGCGAGCGGTGATGCGGGTGATGTATTGGTCGAATTTTGCATGATCTTGCGTGAAAAAGGCCGAAAGAGCGAGCAGGGCGTTGAAGTGCGGGTGCTTTCGGGCGTCGGGTTGGTTGAGGAGCAGCCAGTTTGCGGCGGCGGCGGTGTTATCGGGTTGGCCGTGGTCAAGCGCGATGCTGGCAAATTCTTCAACGCGGGTAAAGAGCTGGTTTCTGGGGCCCATGTCTTCGAGGAGTTCGAGTGTGCGGGTTTCGAAGGGATAGTCGGCGATTCGGCGCAGATTGTCGAGATAGAGTGCGCGCAAAAACGGGTCGGCTTCGTAGGGTCGGTCGCGAAAGGCGGCCATCGCGAGGGCGAGTGCGCGGTCCTGGAATCCGGCGCGATCTTGAGCCTGGGTGGCGTAGTAGGCGTAGGCGCTGAAGGTCGGATCGGTGGCGGGTGGAAGTGTGGTGGCGATGGCAGCGGCTTTTTTCCATTGGGCGGCGCGGGTAAAAATTCGCAGGCGGAGGTAGCGGGCTTTCCAGAGGTTTGCGTCGGTGAGTCCGAGGGATTCGGCGCGTTCGAGTAAGCGTTGGGCTTCGTCGCTGCGGTCTGCCTGTTCGAGCAGAATGGCGTAGAGGAGCATGGCCTGCGCGTTGGTTTCTGAATTTTCTTGATCTTGGGGGGCTTGTCCGTGGCCGTTTTCTTGCGGATTTGTCGTAGAAAAGAGGATTTCGAGGTGTGAAAGTGCGTTTTGGAGGTGTTCTTGGGATTTGTTGGCGTCCTGGGTGAGTTTTGCGGCCTGGGCGTGGAGGTTGGCGGCGTGGATGCGGATCTGGCGCGTCCAGGGGGTGAGTTCAGTGAGTGAAATTGCGGATGTGAGGGTGTTTTCGGTGGCCAGTATTTCTTGTTGGAAATGTGGGTAATAGACGTTTTCTGGCGAGTAGGTGAGCTGATCGAGGGTGGTTTCGATGAGCTCTTGTTGGAAGGTCTGGCATTGTGAAGTGGTTGGCGACGAGGAGGGGACTTCGTCGGCCCAGGCTTCGTGTTCGGCGGGCCAGTGGATGAGATCTGCGTTGTGGAGTGGGTTTGCGCGGTCGAAAAAACCGGGGGTGTAGAATTGTGCGTAGAAGGTGTTTTGGCCCCAGGATTTTTGGCGCGTGATGAGTGCGCGAACGAGGAGTCGTTGGCGTCGGGCTTGTTCGAGAAGCAGGCTGTCGTAGACGGCGCTGGGGAGTGTTGCCTGCTCGGAGGTGTTGGGCGCGAGTGGACGGCAGTTGATGAAGTCGATCCATGCGGTGGCGACGGGTGTCCAGGCGTCGGTTTGGGTGTGGTTTTCAAGGTCAATGCGGTGTTCGAATTTGGCGAGTTGGCGGTTGTAGAGGAGGTCGAAGCGGGGGCCGTCGGGGGCGGAAGCCTGGGAGTACGGGAGGCAGCCTGTGAGTGCGTTTGCGGACAGGATGAGCGCGATGGTGAGCTGTTTTGGGGACGGAATCATGGCTGCACTCCGTCGGGATTGTTGAAGTGATTGAGGGACCAACCAAGGCCGATGAAGGGGGCGAAACCGAAGCTTGGAACCCAGCCACGGTTGCGTTTTTCGAGTTGAAAGGACGTGGTGAGGTCGATTTTGAGCTGAATATTGTGTTTGAAGTGCATGAGGAGCGAGGGGCCAAAGAGCGACGTGGGTAGAACGCGGCCGTCGGCGAAGGTGGTGCCGGCGTGGAAGACGAGTTGTGGGTCGAAATGGACGACGAATTTGTCGAACATGAGTATTTTGCCGTAGCCAAATGAGTATCGAAGGCCGGCTGTGGTGAGGTAATTTTGGGGCCATGCGTCGGGGGTGAGGCCGGTTTGTTCGCGCAGGTTTTTGGCGGCGTCGCTCAAGCGTGTGCGAAGGACAGCGAGGCGGAGTTCGATGCCGATGGATTCGTTGAAATAGTAGCTGGTGTCGAGTGCAACGCCGAAGGTTGTGTAGAGATCGTTGCGGGCGTGGGTCATTCCGAGCAGGTAGAACGCGGGTTGGCCGGCTTTGGTAGCGAAGCGGTGCTGGACGGTTGGAACGGGTTGAACGAGTGGTGTTGCGGGCGTTGCGGGCGTGCCGGGTGGTTCGGCGGCGTTGGCGTTCGGCGCAAGAAAGATCGCGAGCAGGATGGCGGCTGTCGTGATTTTTAGCAGGTGTTGGTGGGTGTGCATTCTACTCATTGTGACCGCTGGCATGTTGTGGTGGCTTGACGCCAGTTGTCGAAATCGATGCCAGATTGGGTGCGGAAGGGGCCGTCGCAAAAGGCCTGGCAGGTTTCGAGGATGATGCGAGATTTTTGTCGGCGATAGTCCTCGTATTCGACAAGTTCCTGGATGCCGAAGTCGACAAGATAGCTGGCGTTATCGACTGTGGGCCATGTAAAAGTGGAGAGTTTGCGGGGAAATAGGTCTTTTGGGAGTAAAACGCCGGAGATGTGTGGGGTTGAATCGCAGATTTTGAAAAACTGTGGATTTGTGACGCCTGCGGGTTTGTAGATGGGTATGGGCGTGTCGAATTGGTGTTCCATGGTGCGGAATGGAATGCGGGGTTTTGCGAAGTTTTTGAGGCTGTCGATGAAACTTTTTTCTTCGATGGGACTCCATCCGGTGGTTGCGTCCCAGTCGATGGATTGGAGCCAGACGTTGGTGCTGATGGCCCAGTAGTAGGGGACGAGTTGAGGTGTGTATTGAAAGAGATTGTCGAGTTCGAAGATTTGCTCGAGGCCGCGGCCGCCGGGGGGCAAATTCATGTTGTTGAGATAAATGAAGACGACGCGGGCGCGTTGTGGCGCGAATGAAGAGGCGACGAGTTTCATGTCGTCGATGATTTCGGCGACCGGGTAATCCTGTCGGGTGCGCTGCGTGCAGCCGGAGGATGGTTCGCCGGTGTCGGCGGAAATGGGCGTGTAGGTTCCGATAAAAGTGGCGGTTCCGGGACGTTTTTCGAGCGTTTTATTGAATGACGATTTCACGCTCGAGACGATGGTTTTTTTGATGGCTTCGCAACGCTGCTCGTTGGTGATCTGGAGGTCGAAGAGAAACGCATAAAGCGTGGGGTGTGTTGTGATGGGAGGTTCGTAATTCTGGACTTCCCAGGCGAGTTCGGCGGATGGGGAAAACGGAACTTTGAGGGTTGTTCCGGTGCGGCCCTGGGCTATCGGGCGTGCGACGATGCAGTTGGATCGGGTGGTCCAGTCGGTTGGTAGCGGTGATTTAGAGGTGAGTGCGGCCCAGGTGTTTTGTGTTGCGATTGGCTCGGCACAGCGTTCGGCGGCTGGTCTGGAATCGTTGGGCAAATCGGCCAGATCGACGAGTTGCCACTGGTATTTTCGCTTGAAGGGGATGTTATTGGTTAAAAACCAGTCGTCGCGGCGCGGATCGAAAGCGCGGTTGTTGTCGATGGCTATCGGGCGAACGCCGAAAGTTTGGGCGACTTCGTGAATGCGTGGTGGGCCGCCGGGAAAGATTCCGTAGGTGTGGTGGACGGTGCGCAGTGGGTTCGGCGGAGCGTCGGGGCGGGTGGAAAACGTGTATCGGCCGGGGATCTGGTATTGAAAACAGACGGCGTTCTTTTTGCAGGTAAATGGTTCGGCCGGATAGATCGCCTGTGTCAAATCGAGGCGGAGGAATCGTTTTTCTTGTTCGTGATAAAGTTCAAAGTCGAAATCGTCTGGATTTGCGGCTTCTGGCAGACGCCAGGCCAGGAACGTCATGTTTTCTTGTTGCGAGTAGACGATATCAAATTGCTGCACAGCGTAGGGTCCGTTTTCGAATTTGATATCCGAGCAGCTGCTGGCGAGTAGCGTGCAGATACCGAAAAGAATGCAGGGCAAAAGTCGGGTGTGCACAGGCGTCGAGCGGTCTGCTGAAAGTTTGGCACTTTCGGTCGCGTCGGAGCGGTTTTGTGTGATTAGCCGTTGCATGTGCACATCATGTTAGAAATACGAAAGAGCGTGATTATTAACGAGCCTGACAGTTATAGCAAGATACTTGCCAGCAATACGGGAAAAGGTGTCGATGCCGGTAAATCATGGGGAAGTACCCGTCTCAGAGACGGGAGCGGGTGTGTGTTCATGGCGATTTGGTGTGTTTGGTAGAATTGTGAGAATGTGTGTTTAATCTTGCGATCACCGAATCGATGTAAAGGAATTTGTCCAGCTTTGTGGCGTGTGTAGTCCAATCGTCCGTTGTTTAAGCTACTTAAATAATAATGATGTGAACTTCGCTCGTGATGGAGCCGCGTATGAAATTCTATTGGCGTCGTATGTTTTTGAGAAATGCTGGTCTTGGTGTGCTGTTTTTTTGCGTGCAGATGAGTGTGGCGTGTCAGAAAAAAGCACCGGAACAGATGGGTGAAAGCCAGTCGGAATCGTCGATCCTTGGTGGGAGTGAGATGAAAAACCAGGGAGGTGGGCCGCCCAGTGGTGCTGATAGCGAAGTGATTGCGCGCGGATCGTATCTGGCGAATACCGTGATGGGGTGCGGGGATTGTCATACGCCGCGTGATGCGACCGGGGCGTTCAAAAAAGACGCGTTGTTTGCAGGAGTGTCGAATTTTGTAGATCTGGTGCCGGGAGATCCTGAGATGGGGGCGCTTGCAGCGCCAAACTTAACGCCGTCGGTTGATGCAGGGCTTGGGAAATGGACGGCAGCTCAGATCAAAGCGTCGATCGTAAAGGGTGTGGATAAGCACGGTGAGCCGCTGCATCCTGTAATGCCGTATTGGTTGTATAGTAACCTTACGGGCGAAGATGCAGACGCTATTGTTGCCTATTTGCAATCCATTCCGGTTGTTGAAAACAAACTTCCGCCGAATCAACCTACCGACAAAAAGCTTGCTGCACCTGCTCCGCCGTTGACCATGCAGAATCTCCCGCAGATTCAGCTCGATCCGGGCGATTCGGTGTATAAAGAAGCACATCGTGGGCAATACCTGGTCGCGATTGGAGCCTGTGCAGATTGTCATACGCAGGAAGCGACAAGTTCGATTCCGATTCAATTGAACAAAATCTATGCAGGTGGACGCAGTTTTGCGGCAGCGGGTCTGGGGCTGATGTCGCCGCCGTTTCCCATGACGATTTATTCATCCAATCTAACGCCGGATGTAAATGGACTTCAGGATTGGACGGCGGAAGATGTGCGCGCGGCGCTTAAAGACGGGATCGATCGGGATGGGCAGGGTATTTGTCCGCCAATGCCTTCTGGACCGCACGGGACGTATGCGGGGCTTACGGATGAGGACGCGTTGGCGATGGGACATTATTTGTTGAACATTCCGCCGACGGATAATGGCGTGATCGAGGGCTGTGCAGCGCCGAAAGAATAGTCGGTTGACCTGAGAATGTGGTCAAAAAACAAAATTCGGGCACATCTCAGAGATGGTGCCCGAATCGGTAAGTGGTTGGTTTTGAATGTTTGTTAATTGTCTTTAGTTGTGCTTTCGATTGATACGTTCGGCGACGACGACAGCATCGACGATCGACCAGATGTGGACGACCCAGCCCAAGAGGACGAACCACAATAGGAAGCACAGAACCATCATGATGATGCCTTTGCTGACTTCGCCATTGTAGATCTGGCCGGTGCCGCACAAAATCAGGCTGAGTAGCAGCGCCATTCCGGGCTGGTGTTCGGGCTGTTCGATTGCGTTGTCGAGGATGTAGTCGTTATTCGGGATCGCAGCCAGTGCGGTGGAAGTACCGGCAAATCCAAAGCGGTAATCGTCGCGCGTGGGCGTTGCATAATGTTCGTAGCCGGAGCACGACACGACGGTGGGCGTTGCGTCGGGAAGCGGCTGCGGTTCACATCGCGTCGCGATATTGAGAATGACGGAGCTTGATCCGCATCGATCCAGGCTGGCGTCGGGCGTGGCGTTGCGGCTGGTGACGCCGAAGAACAGATTTTCCCGCACGGCGGTTTGAGAACGGACATGACGAGGTTCGGATGGCTGGTTTTGAGCCCACTCGGAATTACGAAGCGGCACACCATAGGTATTGTCGCCGTCCTGTCCAAAGCTTGGATAACGGTCGTTTCGTTCGGGCGTACGGTGTCCGCGGTCAAAACTGTTAGCTGGATGCGAGGCTGGCGGTTGGGTTTGGGGATTGTAGGCAGCAGTGTTTTCGGCCGGCGAGTTTGGATGCACGAGGGCAATGCTCGGCTCGTTGCGTGGAGGGTTCGGGTATTGTTGGTTCTGGTATTGAGGATGAGCGGGCAGCGGGGGACGAGCAAAATCTGGACTGATGAGTGGATTGGCTGCTGCGGGTGCAGACATGTTGTGATGCATTGCCGCGTTTGGCGGGCTGAGCATCAAATTGGGTTGTGTGGGCGTATTAATCCGTTCAAAACTCTCCTTAGAAAACGCTCGTTTATGCTCGCCTTGATGGGGAACGAGATAAAACAGGTTTCCCTCGGAGTCGCTGTCCAGTTCAAGGACACCTTCTTCGAGTAAGAGGTTGAGAAGTCGATTGGCTTCGCGACTGGGAATTCCCAGATAGTAGGCAACCGATGCGGTGGTTATCCGCGCTTCGGTTTCGAAGGCCAATTTTAGAATTGCTTGTTCAAATCGTTGAACTTCCATATGGCGCCACCCTTTTTCCGTTACCACTTCACCCAACGACTGCAGTCCAAACAGTCGCCTTCGGCGTGCATGCGTTCAGAAATAGATAACAAACGTTGCGACTGAGATTGTTCCCAGGAAAGACCGCTCGACATGGCGCACAAATCAGGCCGAGTCGGACTTGGACGTCGAAATATATGACGCCGCAACAACGAATCTATTTATTGAAGATGCTCTTCTTATTCAGCAAGCTATCACAACTGCGGCTCGAGCACGACCACCTGTTGTTCAAAGCTAAGCAGGTCGTAATTGATAGCAATCACTGAATCCTGCTGCATGATAACGGCAAAGCCCTGAGACGTGAAGGTCTGCAGTGGCAACAGGGGTAAGGTGCAGCGCGTGGTGCGGTAGTGGATTGGAAAAATAAGGCGCGCGCCGGTGCGCTGGCACCATTCGCGGGCCTGGGCTGCGCCGATCGTAAAATAGCCGCCGACGGGGACAAATAATAGATCGACCGGGCCAATCGCATCGAGAAGTTCGCCGCTGGGACTGTGGCCGACGTCGGAAAGATGCACCATGGTCAAACGGCCCGTTTTGATCCGCAAAATATCGACCATTCCGCCGCGTCGCCGACCCTCATATTCGTCGTGAGCAGCCTGAAAACGGTCGATCTGAAACTCACCGGCCGGACCATCATGGATTGTTTGGGGATGAGGTGTTGGTAGATCGTTGATAGCACAATGATCGACGTGATCATGGGTGCAGACGACAAAATCCGCCAGATAGGGAATCGGGCCGTAGCCCATTTTTCCACCAAATCCGCCGGGATTATATGGATCGATAAGTAGTGTCGTCTGATCGGGAGCCGTCAGCAAAAGGCAGGCGTGACCGAGAAACCGAATGTGGATGATCGTGTTTTGGGTCACGCGAGTACGCTCGAGTCAGTTGCTACGAAACGCCGGGCATCATGTGGTTGAACCAGGCTGCCAGAGCGGCGCGCTCCAGTGCACTCAAGTTTTCCATTTCGCCGGCCAGAAGTGCTGGTGCCGAAAATTGTGCCGCGTTGACCGTGACGGTTTTGCCGTCTGTAAAACGTGCGGATACCTGCTTGCCATCTTGCGTAGCCGTCCACAAAACGGGCGTGTTGTAGGCCGTACGAAGTGTCCAGCTTGCGGTATTTGCAGGTTTATCAACGAGTTCGACTGGTTGTTCCGCTGTTTTTTCTGAATCCATCGATCCAACAGCAAAATCTTCGAAATCTTCGGATTCTCCAAGAACTTCGGGCGCTGGAGGAAGGCTTGCGGACTCGGAATCATGTTCAAAAAGACCGAGTAGCTTTGCGTGCTGATCGAAGACGGCCCAGCCAGCCACAATTTTCTCAATCCGTAGATGCCCGGCCAGCTCAAATACCTCGCCGTTTTCACCGACGGGTTTAAATTGAGCGAGCTTTTCCCGTACCAGATTTTCGACGTGAGGTGCGGAATTGTCCGACCAGCGAATGAATCCTGCGGCCTGGAAACTCTCGTCGTAGACTTTCCAGGCGTTTTTGCGTGCACGGATCTTGAGCGTTGGTTGCCCGTTTTCATCGTTGATGACGACGCGCTTACCCGAAGCAGAGGTAAGCATGGAATCTGGCCGTTTGGGGGGCTCGTAGCGATTGCGCGCGCAACCACCAAGCAGGGTTGCCATTAGGATTATCAGGATGAGAAGACGTGGCATCATGGAAACCCGGAAAGTGGCAGAGACGCGTGAAGATGAGTGTATCAGGTAACGGAAATACCGTGGTTTTTGCAAAACTGATCGAGCAGGCCGTTCACAAATGCAGGCGTGGACTTGTCGCCGTAAGTTTTGGCCAGCTCGATACATGCGTTGATCGTAACGATCGGTGGGTTAATGCCCGAAAGCAGCTCACTTGTTCCCAATCGCAGCAAGTTTCGATCGATTACTGCCATACGATCCAGTCGCCAGCGTGGGCTGAGCGACTGGATTTCTTCGTTGAGCTGATCGATTTGTGAATAAACCGCAGCGAGGCGCTCGTCGATGTGACTCCACAGACGCTCGTTGTGCGGCTCGAATTCCTGGATAAGCGATCGTGAGTTTGCCATCACCGGTTGATAGGGACGTTTGGAAACATCGCTTGCGTATAACATCCACAAAGTGATGAGACGGGCAGAATTGTCTTGTTCGTGATTGATGCTCACAGCGCTTCGAGCTCCGCGTACAGATTTGCCATTTCAATTGCAGCAAGTGCCGCTTCGGCACCCTTGTTTCCGGCCTTGGAACCGCTGCGCTCGATCGCTTGTTCGATCGTATCGCAGGTGATTACGCCAAAAGTAGCCGGGATTCCGGTTTCCATTCCAACCGACGCGATTCCCTTGCTGGCTTCCGAGGCGATGAAGTCAAAATGCGGTGTGGAACCGCGGATCAGCACGCCGAGACAGATTACGGCGTCGACTTTCGTGGTTTTTACGATGCGCATCGCAGTCTGGCCGAGTTCGTAGCAGCCGGGGACGTGCGCGACGATGATCGTGCTTTTGTCAGCGCCGTGACGCACAAGCGTATCGATCGCGCCGGCAACAAGCTGCTCGGAGAAGATGCTGTTCCAGCGACTGGCTACGATCGCAAAACGTTTTCCGCTTGCGTTAAAATTTCCCTCAATGACTTGGGTCATCGATACCGTCCTTCTACTGAGTATATTTAAAGATAATATGCTTGCTAAATAAATTCGGTGTGAGTTGTTCGTAAAAACGAAAATCACGCGCTTTATGTAGTCGAGCCGTGCACGCTTGGCAACCGTGCACGCTCTCGACAGGGCGCGATTTATTCTGGAATCGGCAGTTGCTCAATGATTTCAAGACCGTAGGCCTCGGCACCGATGATGTTTTTGGGTGCGCTGGAAAGAACGCGGATTTTGCCACAGCCGGCGTTTTTCAAGATCTGTGCGCCTACGCCAAGCGAGCGAATCGTCTCTTGCGGACGGTTGATTTCGGCGATTCTACGAGCAGTTGCATCAGCTTCGGTTTCTTCGAGATTGGGCTGATTGAGATGGTGACGAACCAGATCAAGTGCGTTGGTTTCTGGTTTGTCGAGATACACAACGACGCCGGTGCCTTCTTTGGCAATCGTTTCCATCACGCGGGCCAGACGCTGCGTGCAGGAGCTGCCTGACTTGTGCGTAAAGACGTCAAAAGTCGAGCAGCGTGGCTGTACGCGAACCAGAGTCGGCGTATTTTCGTCCGGCGTTCCACAGATAAAGCAGAGATGCTGCGCACCGTCCGACATGCTTCGAATCACCTGGACGCGCCAATTTCCGGCATATTCGGTCGGCAAAACGGAGTCTTCGAGGACTTCGATGAGCGTTTCGTTTTGCAGTCGGTAATTGATGAGATCGTTTACAGAAAGCATGACCATGTCGTGTGTTTTCGCAAACGCGCGCAGATCTTCCAGGCGAGCCATGGTTCCGTCGGGATTCATGATTTCGCAGATGACGCCGGAGGGTTTCAGGCCAGCCATTCGGGTGAGATCGACACTGCCTTCGGTCTGGCCGGTGCGCACCAAAACGCCGCCGTCGCGTGCGCGGAGCGGGAAGATATGGCCGGGTTTCACGATATCGGACGGGCGCGTTCCATCGGCCACAGCAACGCGGATGGTGTGCGCGCGGTCAGCGGCTGAAATGCCCGTGCTGACGCCGGCTGCGGCTTCAATACTGACGGTAAACGCGGTGCCATAGGGGCTGGTATTGCTTGCGACCATCATCGGGATTTCGAGTTCGTCGATGCGTTTACCGGTCATCGTCATGCAGATCAATCCGCGGCCGTGGGTGGCCATGAAATTGATCGCTTCTGGCGTGACAAGCTCCGAGGCCATGACGAGATCGCCTTCGTTTTCACGCTCTTCGGCATCGGTCAGGATTACGATTTCGCCGCGAGCGATCGCGGCAATTGCTTTTTCAACGCGCTGAATGCTGTCGTTGTTCATGTTGTGCTCCTATAAGAATGCCGGAAAATCAATTAACTATGAAAAGATCGATAATTCAGAGTTTTGTGGAACCAAAGCCGGCATTTTGCAAGCTATCGAGTGTCACGCTGCTGGCCTGGTTGGGCAGATGAGGCGCGACGAACTTTTGAACGTATTTGCCGAGAACATCACCTTCCAGATTTACACGCTGGCCGGGCTGGTAGCTCTCCAGCTTGGTCTTCTGCGCTGTAAACGGAATGATGGCAA
>JBEBSM010000020.1:0-18664 GCA_040394315.1 Lujinxingia vulgaris | reverse complement strand
CTGGGTGAGGGCTAAGCGATCGTCGATTTAGGCCCGCCACTAAACCGAGTAGCCTACCTGCCCCAGGTGTATCAGCCGCAAGCCTTCCAACGTCAAAAACTCATCGACCTCATCGATCATATCCGACTCACTCGCGATAAACCGCGCCAGACCGCCCGTCGCCACAACCCGCACCGGCCCATCAAGCTCCGCAATCATCCGCTCTACGATCTCACGCACCAGACCCGTATATCCGTACAACAAGCCAGCCTGAATCGAATTCACCGTCGTTCGCCCGATCACACTCGGCGGCCGCGCAAACTCCACGCGCGGCAACCTGCTCGCTGCCTGAAACAACGCCTCGCTCGAGATCGTAATCCCAGGACAAATCGCCCCGCCCAGATACTCGCCCTGATCCGAAATCGCGTCAAAAGTCGTTGCCGTCCCAAAATCCACCACAACCAACGCCGTTTTATGACGATGCCAGGCCGCAACCGCGTTCACGATCCGGTCCGCACCCACTTCCTGCGGGTTGTCATACAAAATAGGCATCTGCGCATGGATTGAATCACCCACCACCACAGGTTCTAGCTCGCAGTAATCGCGGATCATCCGCACAAGACCGTGCTCCATCGGCGGCACAACACAACTAATAATTGCTGCGCCAATCTCCGTGCGGTCAACACCCGCCAGCTCAAAAAGCTGTCGCAGCAATATCCCGTGCTCATCACTCGTTCGCCCATGATGCGTCTGAAGCCGCCAGTGCTTAACCAGCGTTTCCCCGCGATACACACCGAACATGGTCGTCGTATTACCTACATCAATGACTAGTAACATGATATTTTTTCAAGCCTGAAGAATGGAAGACACACGGACATTTCAATTTCCGAACGATCAAACGCGCTGCATTTCTTCCAGAGAAAACCCGCTATGTCCAGCCGTGGACACGGCTTTTCATCACTTTCCACCATTTTCTCATAGCCTACCGCCAAACTACCCGGTACTTTGGCGCAGTGAACGCCCTTATCAGCCTTTTTGGCCGCGCTCACTCCGTTTTTGCTCGTGATCAGAGGCCTATGTTTACCTTCCTATTGCGCCGACTCTTCGCTTCGATCTTCGTGATCATCGGCGTCGTTACACTCGTATTCTTCATTTTACGCGCCGTCCCCGGCGATCCCGTCGAATCCATCCTTGGCGAACAAGCACTCGAGGTCGACAAGCAATCCCTGCGCGATTGCCTCAACCTCGACGCTCCCCTCCACGTTCAGTACGGTCTGTTCTGGAAAGACGTCGCCAACGGATCGCTCGGACACCTCTGCGATGATCGCGGCGTCACCGTCCGCGAGCGCGTCGCCGACAACATCCCCGCCACCTTCCAACTGGCCCTGGCCAGCATGTTGATAGCCATCATGCTCTCCATGCCCCTGGGCGTCGCAGCCTCGCTCAGGCCCTATTCATGGGTCGACAACAGCTCCGCCGTCATCGCCTTATTAGGCATCTCTGTACCCAATTTCTGGCTCGGCCCCATGCTCCTGATCGTCTTCAGCCTCACCCTGCAGGCCCTGCCAAACCCCGGCAGCGACGTCGTCGGCCTATCCGCACTCGTACTGCCAGCCTTCACCCTGGGCAGCGGAATGGCCGCCAAACTCACCCGCATGACCCGATCCAGCATGCTCGAAGACCTGAAACTCGACTACGTCCGCACCGCCAAAGCCAAAGGCCTTCCGCGCTGGATCGTCGTCACAAAACACGCACTTCGAAACGCGCTTATCCCCGTCGTCACCGTGCTCGGCCTGCAATTCGGCGCACTTTTAACCGGCGCCATCGTCGTCGAAAAAATCTTCGCGCGCCCCGGCGTCGGCATGCTTTTGCTCGAAAGCATCGAAGCCCGCAACTACATGCTCGTCCAGGGCTGCGTGCTCTTCATCTCGTTCACCTACGTGTTCGTTAACCTCCTCACCGACCTCGTTTACGGTTGGGTAGACCCGCGGATCCGCTATGATTAATATCCGCCTGCCATCCCCCTTCAATCGCCTCGGCGGCCTTGCAATCTTCGGGCTCGCTGTCATGGTTTTCATCGTCCTCTGCGCGATTTTTGCGCCCTGGCTTGCCCCCTACGAACTCGGCCAGATCGACATGACGCGCCAATTAGAAGGCCCATCCGCCCTCCACTGGCTCGGAACCGACGAAAACGGCAAGGACATCCTCACCCTCATCCTCTACGGCGCACGCGTCGCCGTTATCGTCGCGCTCTCCACCGTCAGCATCTGTACCACAGTCGGCCTCACCCTGGGCGCGATCTCCGGTTATTACGGCGGCTGGATCGACGAAGTCCTCATGCGCATCACCGAAATCCTCATGGCCTTCCCCGGAATCCTCCTGGCCATTTTGCTCGTCTTCATCACCCAGGAGCCCAGCCTGCTGGCAGTCATCGGCGCACTATCCGTCTCCGGCTGGTCCGGCTACGCACGCCTCGTTCGCGCCCAGGTTTTGAGCGAGCGCGACCGCGACTACGTCGAAGCCGCCCGCGCCCAGGGTTTCCCAACCCCCAAAATCCTCTTCAAACACATCGTCCCCAACATCACCGCGCCCGTCATCGTTCAGGCAACCTTCGGCGTCGCCGGCGCAATCCTCGCCGAAGCCACCCTCAGCTTCCTCGGCCTCGGCCCTCAGGACCTCCCCAGCTGGGGCGCCCTGCTCGATCAAGGCTCAAGCTACTTCCTCCTCACCCCACATCTGGCCATTTTCCCCGGCATGGCCATCATGCTCACCGTCCTCGGCATCAACTTCTTCGGCGACGGCATCCGCGACATCCTCGACCCCCGAGGCCTCACCCGCCACTAAATCCCACCAAAACCGTTCAATGAACGCACCATGTGGGACTTTATGGCACAGTCACCCGCTCTACGACCGCAAACCGCGACACTCAGAAGCACTGCAAGCGATACATCATCGCAAACCGCGACACTCAGAAGCACTGCAAGCGATACATCATCGCATCGGGGCGGGTCGATGGATCACAAATGTACAGTACTTTACTGTTTTCTAGCTGTTTATTACTGCTTTTCCTTCGCGCGCCTTCGCAACCTTCGCGCGAGGCATCTAGCTGTGCTTTTGCCTTTGCCCTGCTTTTCCCTTTATCGTATTACTCCCCAGCTTTCTCACTCCCCCAACCCAACCCACCTCCCCAAGAATAAAACATGAACAAACTCCAACAGGCCGTCGGGCAACTCCTCCTCGTCGGATTCCCCGGCGACACCACCGAACCACCCGAAACCATCCGCCAGTGCCTGGCCGAAGGCTCCATCGGCGGCGTCATTCTCTTTCGCCGAAACGTCCGCGACATCGACCAGGTTATTCAACTCACCGAATCCCTCCACGCCGCCGCAACCACGGCGATCCTTCCGCCTTTTATCGCCGTCGATCAGGAAGGCGGCCGCGTCGTTCGCCTGCGCGACCCACTCACCCCCATTCCCCCCATGCGCGCCGTCGGCCAGACCCGCAGCCAGGACCTGATCGCACACGTTTCCGAAGTGATCGCCACCGAAATCGGTGCCGTCGGCTTCAACTTGAACTTCGCACCCGTGCTCGACGTCGACACCAACCCGCTCAATCCCGTCATCGGCGACCGCGCGTTCTCCGACGATCCCGAAAAGGTCGCCCAGGCCGCCGGCGCATTTTTGGTCGGCCACCTCATGTCCGGCGTCATCCCCTGCGGCAAACACTTCCCCGGCCACGGCGACACACTTGTCGACAGCCACCTCGGTCTGCCCATCGTCGAACACGACGAAGCTCGCTTAAACCGCGTCGAACTCCACCCATTCCGCCGCGCAACCAAAGCCGAATTCCCCATGCTGATGACCGCCCACATCATCATGCCAGCCCTCGACCCCGAACTCCCCGCCACCCTCAGCAAACCGATCATCCACGATCTATTACGCAAAAAAATCGGTTATCAGGGCGTCGTCATCACCGATTGCCTCGAAATGGCCGCCGTTGCCGAAAACTTTGAGATCGAAGAAATGGTCGAGCGCGGCCTGCACGCCGGCGTCGATATCTTCCTCATCTGCCACACCGAAGCCCGCTGGCGCCGCGCCTTCGATCACCTCTGCAAACTCGCTGAAAACGACCCGGAAGCTCACCGCCGCATCTTCGAAAGCGCCGAGCGCGTCCGCAAACTCAAGGAAGAATCCCTTGGCACCATCACCCGCCCCTGGATTCCCGAAAAAAACTGGCGCGACATCCTGGGTTGCCCCGAACACCGCGCCATCATGGACCGCGTACAAAACACAATTCAGCCCGGCGTCGATCCCACCGAAGCCTGAACGGCTGCAATTAACCGGGCACTTTCTACGCCCGGCTCACGGCTGGCCGAAATCAGGCGAATCACCGCCACGCCACGCGCGCCGGCCGCAATCACGTCGCCAACCTTATCGAGCGTAATCCCGCCAATACCAACGACCGGGATTTTGACCACAGCCGTCACATCCCGCAAAACATCCAGACCACGCGGCGCCGAGGCGTCGGGCTTCACAGCGCGTGCCTCGTAAATCGCGCCCACGCCCAGATAATTTGCACCGGCTGCTTCCAACGCCAACGCCTGCTCTGCGCTTCCAGCCGACGCGCCAATGATCAGATTCGGCGCAATCTTGCGTGCACTTTCCACATCCAGATCGTGTGGTCCCAGATGAACACCGTGCGCACCCGAAGCAAGCGCGATATCGACGCGATCGTTCACAAAAAAATACGCGTCATACGCCTGACATAGTGCCGCCAGACGTTTCGCGCGCGCCAATAGCTCACGCGTTGAGCTGATCTTGTCGCGAAGCTGTACGAATTTCACGCCAGCCTGCAAAACCAGCCCGGCCAGCGTCTCGAAATTCATACCGGCTGGAACATGCTCCGGATCCAAAATCGCGTACACGTTCCAATAATCTGGCGGAATCTCCTCAAAATTCATGAATTCGACCATTTTGAACCGCAACCACCAAAGCCCTTCGCATCCTTCGCGGCGATCTCTTCAGCCTGCAGATCCGCACGATAACTCGAGCGCACAAGCGGTCCAGCCTCCACATGCTTGAATCCCATCGCCTCGCCTTCTGCCTTCAAAAACGCGAAGTCATCCGGGTGTACCCAGCGCTTGAGCGGCAAATGTCGCGGGCTCGGACGCAAATACTGCCCGAGATTCAACACCTCACAACCCGCCGAAACCAGATCACGCATCGTCACCAGAACCTGCTCGTTGGTTTCACCCAGACCCAACATCAGACCGGACTTAATCAACGCCGTGCCATGCGTGCGACCACGCTCCAGCACCGCAAGACTGCGCTCATAACGTGCCTGCGGACGCACGATCTTGTGCATTTCCTCGGTCGTTTCGATGTTGTGCGAGAAGCAATCCGGACCGGCCAAAACCACCGTATCCACATCTTCCATCACGCCCTTAAAGTCCGGCGTCAAAACCTCAAGCCCCAACGTCGGGCATGCTTTCTTGATCTCGATAATCGTGTTCGCCCAGGCCTGCGCACCACCATCCGGCAAGTCGTCGCGATCCACACTGGTGATGACCACGTAATTCAGGTTGAGCGAGCGCAGCGTTTCCGCCACACGACGCGGCTCATCCTCGTCCACAAGTCCCGGACGTCCCGTCTGCACGTCACAAAAACCGCAGCTTCGCGTACAAATATTACCCAGAATCATGAACGTCAGCGACTTGCGGCTCCAGCACTCCGTAATATTCGGGCACTGACCGGATTCACAAATCGTGTGCAGACCGGCCTTCTTGACCAGTTCTTGCGTCTCGAAAAACTCTTTTTTCAGCGTCAAACGCTTGCGAATCCACTTGGGCCGCGGACCAGCCTCATCCGGCTGGAATTTCAACGCGGCCCTGGCCGGACCCGACACTCTTTCAGACTGCGGCGCTTCAGGCGCACGCGTTATCTCTGGAGCCTTGTTCGTTTCATCTGACATCGCAGAAGTCCTTTTTCAATAATTTTCGGTTATTTGAATCTATATATTCTAAAAATAAATCATCAGACATTGTCACGCATACAACACGCCCCCACCGGGGATTACTTCCCAAAAACATATTCGGCGAGGGCGTGCAAGGTGCATTCAATTGTCAAAGACGGTTAAGCGGGGTTCATGGCTGCACAATGTGCAGGAAGTACGGACCATCAGGCACACCAGCAACTCCAGTAATTCCAGCACGACCAATGTTGATCAAATAGGTATGTCCCGCGACTGCCTGAAAAGATCCACCTGTACGATTATCGCCTTGAACGGTTCCACGATCTCGAACAACAATTTCATAAATATCATCATAAGTATCTTCAACAGTCATACCCAGGTTAAGACGTTGATTATTGAAGAGCGCATCAATATGCGTCGTCCCGCTTTTCAGAGCCGTCCACTCAAAATAATCGCTATTCTTGCAAGCCGTCAGACCGACACGCAACGGTAAGTCTGCTGACAAAACTTGTGCCGTAAACTCATCATTATTCGGCTCAAATTCATCATCGATACAATTTACTGCATCATACGCTTCATCATCCTTCACGATATGCAGGCTGTACTGCCCCTGACCACTGGCCGCTCCCGTGTTGATCACGCCGATAAATACCGGAGGCGCCGTAGGCGTTCCCGATCCAGCCGGTGTTTTGAACTTGAGGATCCGGTCGCCAGCAACTGCCGGAATCTCGGTGAGCACCGTTCCCTCAGCCGTTTGCACCCGGAGCGCCAGATTGAGTACCGCACCGGCTTCCGTGAACACGGCAACTTCGTAATCCGTGTTTCCGGCCAGGCCATCGGCCCGGTACCAGTCTTGCTCAACACCACAGGCCAACATATCGGTGTGCTGTGATTGCTTGACGTTTTTAAGCACAAGCGGTGCAGCCAATTCCGGAGAATCATTTCGCTCATAGTCATCCGAACAATACGGACGCTCGGGCGTAGCACCGTTGAGTTCCAACCACAGATCGTAGCTGGAGCGCAGATACGCACCGTCACGCGTGAATACGCGCAAATAATACGTGTCGCTGACCGTCACGTCGTACTCCACACCCTTCAGGTTCGCGGAGCGCGGATCGTTGGCCACAACATTGCCACTGCTATCGAGCAACTCGATCTCAAGGTCACCAAATCGGCTATTCAGATCCATCTTCGCGTTCAGATCGTCGCCCGAAGTCAGTGCAAACTTGTACCAATGCTCGGTTCCTTCACACAGCTGCAGGTTTTCGTGCGCGCTGGCACCCAGCGTTTTCGCCGTGATTTTATCCGTTCCCGCAATCGCCGGATTCGTGCACGCATCTGCATACTCGAGCAGCACTTCCATATCGTAATAATTGCGCGCGGTCGTTCCCATGCCTTCTCCAAAAACCTGGATTACATAGGTTTCGCCAGCACCCGTGTTGGTAACCGTCACCAACTCGTTGTTCGTCAAGGTCTTGCTCGACGCGATAGGATTCGCCTCGCTTCCACGATAAACCTGCAGATCGATGTTTCCATCGGCATGCTTGAACTGCAGATCGACCGTAAGCGTTGCGTTGCCAGGAACAAATACTTTGTAGAAGTCCCAATCCGCGACTCCACTCGTTTTACACACCGACAGATCGCTGTAATTTCCCGGCGAGATGGGATGGGATGTGCCGCGGGTATCGTTGTTTTCGAACTGGTCCGGGCATACACGATCCGGCGTTCCTTCCAGCGTGCCGTCACCGTTCACATCGCGGAACAACAACAAGTCGTAACTCACGCGCGCCGGGGCTTTGGGCCGAACTTCCACAAAATGCCGACCGGTATATTTCGGCGTAAAGACGACCGATTCTTGATTCACTGCATTTGTAGAATCCGTCCCCGAACCAACCACAACAGGCGGCGCCGTCAATGGATTACCGGCATTTTCATCCGGTCCCCACAGATACAGATCAAAATCTGCTTCCGAATGCTTGAATCGAATGAAAGCCTCGAACTTCTTATCTTTGACCAGATCGACCGCGAACCAGTCGTTCGCACCATCACAGATCCGCATCTGCGTGTAGATCCCTGGCGAATCGACCAATGCAGCGTCCGCCAGCGCATGGTTGCCGCTAAAGCGATCGTCGACGCAAACTTCTGCGCCCTGCAACGCGATCGTCATGTCGTAGTTGTTCCACGACACCGTGCGAAGCGTCGAAACCTCAATAAATACATACTGATCTTGCAGTGATTTAAAGGAAACGCTCTGCGAATCCTGATTATTATTCGACTGCGCTTCTAATACACGTGCTTCATTATACAGCTTCAGGTTGATCCGACCCTGCGCGCGCGAAAAACCAAGATCGACGTCGATCGTCTCACCGGCCCGCATCGGAACCTTGAACCATTTCGGAAGATTCGGATTACCGCAAACAACCAGTCCACCGTACGTACCCGGTCCTACCTCTGCGGCAAGATCACGAGACTCATTCGAACCAAATCGATCCGGACATGCCGGCAACTCCGGCCCGACACCGTTCACATACGTCAGCACGCGGTATTCCATGCGCACCGCATAGGCACCCACCACTTTCAGGTAATATGTGCCTGCGCCACCCACGCCAACCGTGTACTCCAGCGACTCATCAACATTTTCCGCAAGCGCCGAATCCAACACCGTCACTTTGTCTGGACCAACCAAATACGCGTCGATGTCGCCGTCCATGTGATTAAAACGAACATCCCACTTCAGCGCATCGCCCTCTTGCAACTCAATCGAGAACCAGTCTTCGGACGAATCACAAATTTTGAGGCCCATCAGCGCCGATTCGGTCTGATCCAACACGCCAGCCCGAGAAATAGGCTGCGCAGCGTCTGCCGACGAATTGCCCACAAATCGGTCATCCTGGCACAACGGCCCGGCCTCAATCTTAACATCCAGCGAATACGGAACGTGCAAACCCTGGAAAATGCTCGCCAGCAAATAAAACTCACCGCCACGCGACGCCTGATAGGTCAACGTATCCGAAACCGTCGATTGCGACGGCCCAGGACCTTCTTCACCCGAGCCAATCAGCGTCAAACAGTCGTTCGGTCCAAACAAGAAGATATCCAGCTCACCCGCAGCCGACGACGGCGCATACGTTGCAGCCACCGTCAAACGCTGGAATGGCGTCAGTGAAATCTTATAGTAATCTGCATCGATACAGACATTCAGGCTCTCAACAATTCCTGCTTCCAGCTTCTTAGCCGTGTCGCACGAATCATTGGGTTCATACGCATCCGAGCACTGATTTTCGTTCGAAATCCATTCCAACGTGTAGCCAACATCGCCGATATCATTGACGATCGTAACTTCCACGATGAAATCTTCCGCAAGACTTGTCGAATGATAAAGCGTCTCTGCACCGCGCCGTGAATCGGACGTTGCGATAAGATCACCGTTCATCTTGTAAAGCGACAGATTGATATAACCCAGATTCACCGGAGCCTGCGCCGTAATACGTACGACCTGATTATCACTCACACTGATCTTGTAATAATCCGGCGCACTTCCACAAACTCGCAGTTCACGATGCGTCGTTGACGCCGCAAGATCCGCCGGTTCTTCACGCGTGTTCGGATCAAACGCATCATCCACACACGTCGGCGCAGCACCTGCATTGACGCGCAACGCGTATTTAACATTCGGCGACAAAACCGCACCGCGAACCTGAACGTACATACGCGCGCCCAGATCTACACCGTAACGAATCTTTTCCGAACCCAGATCAATATCAGGAGGATACGCCGACGCCACAACTTCACTGCCGTCAGCACGCAACAAAATAACGTCCAGGTTACCGTCTTGCGGATCGTAATCCAGATCGATTTCGATGTACTGGCCGGCAGCAACATCGAGCATAAACCAATCACCCGCCGTGTTTTCACGGCAGAAATAGGCTGAACCTTCGCCCGTCGCTTCAAAAGGAAACGCATCGATCATGTGCGCACTTTCCCGACTGATATTTTCACCAAATCCATCATCCGGACACGTCGGCGGAGAATCTTTGCACAATCCGATATTGGGATGCGCGGTTTCTTCCGGCGTTGCTCCACTTTCAAAATCACAGAACTGCGTCGAGCGACACTGCGTGTCATCCGTGCATCCCTGACAAAAGCTTGGTGAGCCGCTACAAACCTGACCTTCCACACTACAATCGTCGACAGAAACACACGTCGGCACACACTGAAGATTGCGACAATAGAACGCGCGCGGATCGCCATCGACCTGGCACTGGTCATCGTTCGAGCAACCCTTCACACACACGCTGCCCTGATCAACCGCACACAACTCGCCAATTCGGCAATCTTCACCGCTGCGACAACCCGCACGACAGCTCATCTCGCCCTGCGTGTTTTGCTCGCAAACTTCGCCAATTTTACAATCGTCATCACCCGTGCACGGCGGCTTTTCCACACACTCGCCGCGCGCCATATTACAGATGTAATCTTTGTCGTCGCCCAACTGATTGCCGTACGCCAGACAATGATAATCGCTGTCACATGCACCCGTGAAAACACAAGCTGCCGGACTCTGCGTCTCATCGCAGCGCTGCAAACGTGCACGACATGACGTCGGCGTGCACCCCTCTACTTCACACAAGAAAGTATTCGCATTGCACGTTTCGCCTTCGCCACACGTCGAATCGCCCGGGCGACAACCTTCGCGACACGTATCGAAAACACAGATGTTTCCTGCCGCACACGTTGCATCATCGCTACATGTTGCCGGCTGACACGTATTTTCGCCGCAATACTCATCGGCTGCGCAGTCCAAACCCGTTTCGCAACTCTTCACAGTGCTTGAACAAACACCGGATTCGTCACAACGTTGACCCTGCTCACAATCCGCAAGCGAGCTACACGACCGCTCCTCGGGATCGGAGCTACAGGCCGCAATAAAAAGACTAAACAGTGCGGCGAGCACCAGCGATAAAAAACGATTGTTCAACATGCTACTTCCTCGTATGAAACCGCACGACAGTGTAATTTTACACCTATCGTGTATAGATTGAGGCGAAAAAAAAGCGGAACGCTGCAAAAGTCCAATTTAGGACTCTTGCAATGGTTCCGCGCCATTGCACAGCCAGACACCTACGCAGGCTATGCCATCGCGTTTCAGACCATGGGCTAACAAGCAGCCAAATTCTTTAGGTTTTTTCGGATTCCGAACCATCACGCTGCCCCTGCCGTTCGGCAAGTAGGAGAAGGACTTCACGCTCACTGAGCATCTGAGATTTCGTATTGCCCCAGATGTTATTTATCGCGACAAGCTCACCGGCCGCCAGTTTCGACGTCAGATAAATGGCATAGAACGCTCCGCCTTCCTCGGTTTGCATACCCGGAATGCGATCTAGCGCCCTACCCGATACCGGGCTGAAAAGCTCACACGGCTGACCATGCACAAACGGCTGGCTACTGAGTTTGCTCGAATCGCCATAAAACGGGCTCAAAACAACATCTTCAACAATGTCACCCTGTTTCACCCGTACCTTTACACCCGGCTCGCCGCTAAAAAGCTCGCCGTCACGATCGATGAGATCTTCACCGTCCGCTCCGTAAGCACGCGTCACAACCACGATTGTACCCTGGTCGTTCAAGCTCTGCAGACGCGAATGAGTCACGTTCTCGCGCGAAAATGGATTATTTTTTTCTTCGGACATCTTTGCAACTCCGCAAAATGACTACCAAACCCGCTGGCTAGAAAACAACTACCCCAAAGCGTTTACGATGACAAGGACTGGCAACTGTTCTAAAACGACCACCGAAAGTATTTTGTGAGCGATTTATCGCCCAGATGCCACTTCACATTCGATCTTTTTATCCGAGAGACCAATTTCCATGACGCATGAATCGCACCAAAACCAACACGCTGCCCACGCCATGCTCCACGCTGCACGCGCATTTTACAACCACGGATGGCTTCTTGGCACCAGCGGAAATTTGAGCGTTCGCACTTCAAATCCACAAGAATTTCTCATCACCGCCAGCGGAAAAGACAAAGGCCAGCTCGAGCCCACCGATTTTCTCGTCTGCGATTTTAATTCGACACCTGTCGGCGAAACGCCTCATCGCCCGTCGGCCGAAACACTCGTCCACGCCGTTATTTACGCCCAGTTGCCTGAAGCCGGCGCGATTTATCACGTCCACCAGCTCCACGCCGCATTGTGCAGCGACCGCGACCGCAACCAGGCCAGCACGCAGCTCAAAGATTTGGAGATGATCAAAGGACTCGGTATCTGGCAACCCGACGCAGAAATCCACGTGCCGATCATCGAAAACCACTACGATATCCCCACACTCGCCAAAGCCATCGAAGACCACATCACCAGTGACGCCTTCGATCCCCGCGTTCCCGGCGTCAATATCCACAACCACGGAATCTACGCCTGGGGCAAAAACGCCGACGAAGCCAAACGCCACATCGAATCCTTCGGCTACCTCTTCCACTACAGCTGGGAGCGCACCCGCCGTTAAAGTAACAACGCCAGGCATCGCACAAAGCACAAACAAAAAGAGTCAGCGGACATCCGCTGACTCTTTTTCGTTCTCAAACACTTACGATTCTCAAAACCCCGACAGCTGCTCGAGTTTATTCGCGGCAACGCCCGCCGCGCCGGTATTTTCGCCACCACCACCCCGGCCGCCGGTTCCCATCACAATCTCGGAATCTTTCACTTGAACCGACAAATTAAACGGCTGGTCGCTCACGATCACAAAACTCGGTCCGCCCGCGCCGCCGCCGCCCGTGCCGCCATCGCCGCCCGCGCCACCACGTCCGCCATTTCCACCATAACCAAAAAATTCTTTACCTTTTCCACCGGAACCACCACTTCCGCCAGAACCTCCATCGCCACCATTTCCGCCAACACCGCCCTTCAGGACGCTATCAACGATCTTAATGTTGCTGTTGCTCAACATCAAAGCAACACTTCCACCACCCGGCAGCCCACCGCTGCCACCGCTGCCGCCACATCCTCCACTACCGCCACCGCCAGCGAAACATGCTGCCTGACATCGACCACCCCCGCCGCCGCCACCGCCGCCACCAGTCCGGCCGTATGATCCTGCACTACCGACCTTCCCCTTCCAGATCATCCCCTCAAATTCGCCGCCGCCTAACGCACCATTACCCGGATTCCCAACTCGTCCACTGGCGCCTGAGCCACCATCCGTGCCATTCCGTGAATCACTCGAACCTTTCTTTCCCTCCGCCCCACCATTTCCACCGCCGTTTTCCCCCTTACTGCCGGCCTCTCCATCCTCCCGGTTATCTCCTCCTTCACCGCCCGCACCGCTCTTATCCCCATTTGCACACGTAACCGACTCACCGGGCGGCCTTAATCTCGCAATTGTCCCACCATCGTTCCCTACGGATCCAGAAGTTCCCGGCAAACCACTACCTCCCGCCCCGGCCAGGCCACCGTGAACATCCAAGCCTTGCAAAACCACACCCGGGCTATCCTGCAACATCACCGTCACAACGCTTTTCCCCGCCTGCCCCGCATCGCTCGGCGCCACATCACCCACCCGTATTTCCAGGTACGCCAAAATCGTCGGCGCAAGAATATCTTTTCCAAACACGGTCGGACTATTTCCCCGAACGACACTGCGCTCATTCGCGACTCGATTCCAGCCACTGTCGTACCCGCCAACGATCCCAATGCCATTGACCAATTCTATGTTTTCCGAATAGGCCCCCTTCTCCACCAGAACCCACTTTTTCCCTGCTGTTTGTTCCGCACGTACCAGCCCCGCGCCAATCGTCGGCAGCGGCGACAAAAACGTTCCCTGATTACCAGCCGCTCCTCGCGATCCAGAAACAAATACAATCCGATCCTGACACGCTTCCACTTCCGTCTGGTCGATCAAGATAATATCGCAATTCGGCTCAACCGGATCGACATCGGGCTCAACAGGTACATCGCTCGGATCTACAGCCGCATCGCTCGGATCCACATTCGCATCACCCGGAGTCACATTCGCATCACCCGGAGTCACATTCGCATCACCTTCAAGAACATCCCCGAACGCCACATCCGACTTACTATCCGATGTGTCACTCCCACCATTCGATGCGTCCATCCGATCAAACGGATCCTGACACACCTGCGCCGGGCTACAAACACGCCCCTGCGTACAATCATTGTCCGTCACACAAGCCGTGCTGAGCTCAGCAGCCGTATCAAAAGTGCATCCGGCAACCAAACAACACGCCAGCAAGAAAGCCCAACGATAGTGGAGTGCATTCGACATATTCTTCATGTTTAATTCCCAAACTTGATTCAATCACCGGCTTCAACCATCGGATTTCGTACGTCTCATTCCAGACTTATCTTATCATATATCATTAGGACAAATAAACGTGTTGCCTCATTATTCATCTCATTCGTATTTATGATTTATGACGGCTATTCAGCTTACGTCTCCGACACAAAAGTAAGTGCCGGGCGTATCTCCCACCCGATCTGCCGCGCATGATGCCACAACTCAGGATACGACTTCGCCACGACCCACGGCTGCTCCACCACAAGCTCAGATCCGCCCGCCGTCAACAACAGCGCAGCCATCGCCAGACGATGATCCCCCCACGATTTCCAACGTCCCCCGTTCCTCGCACGCTGAATACCAGCCGGCACAAAAAAACCGTCATCCCTCGGCTCGACCTCAATGCCCACCGACCGAAAAGACTCCGCAAGCTGATCGATCCGATTCGATTCCTTATGACGCAGATGCGATGCACCAAAAATCCGAACGGCACACCGACTACCAAGCGCTGCCACAGCCAACACCGGCCCCAGATCTGGACACGCACTCAAATCAAACTCGATCTCTTCATCACCCGAAATTTCAGCCGCACGCAGTAGCTCCAAAAAACCATGAATCGCCACATCCGACTGCAACAAAGCTTCTTTCGGAGCCGCCAACACCTGGTCAAATTCAGGCCGTAAATAGCGCGCAACCGACCACACCGCAGCACTACTCGCGTCCTCCGACGCCACCAACGTGCACGCCTTTTCAAGTTCCTTCGTCGGCGAAAACCAATACCGCCCCTCCGCCTGCGTAATTTCAACGCCCGCACGCGACAACAACGCCAACGTCATCATGAAATACGGCTCGCTCACCAACTCGCCGGCAACTTCCAGCCAGAAACGCCGCCCACTCGCGGACAACAACGCCAAAGCCGACGCAAACTGCGAGGATTGCCCACCCGCCACCACAAAACCAGTCGGCCACATATCCCATCCCCGAACATCAAATCCATGATATTCACCGTCCACAAACCGCTCGATCTTTGCACCTTTTGCACGCAACACATTCAGCAAATCACCGTGTGGCCGGTCCAAAAGCCGCGGATCTGCATACAAACGCGTTCGCTCCCCGACACGCGCCGCCGCCACCGCCAACAAAAACCGCAAAGTCGTCCCACCCAAACCGCAATCGATCGTCTTCTCGCCACCCTCCAGCCGCGCCAGACTTTCCATCATCGCCCAAACATCATCGCAAGCACTATGCCCGACGATTTCCGTAGCCCCCGGCCTCAAAAACTCGATCACCAACAACCGATTCATCTCCGACTTACTCGCTGCAATATCCAGCTCGACCACCGACTTCCCAGCCGATGACGCATCCAACCGAACGCAAGCCGCACCCGTCGTCCACGCCTTCAAACTCGTAGAAAACACGCGATACCAATCCCCAGCAGTCACTTCATCCGTCACAAACGGCACGCCAGCATCCCGCAACAAAACCGACCGCAAACGCCCATCCACCCGCTTTTTGTCACGCTCCAAAAGCTGCACAAATGTCGCTTCGTCCAAACCTTCCCCAGAAAACGCCGCGTCATACCGCAACAACGGATAAACCTGTCCATACAACCTACCCGCCACATCAGCAGCCAGATCCCCGCGCTCAACCGACACGCGCAACGCCGACACAAGCCCCCAACTAACGGCCTGCCCATGACTCAACCCACACGCAAGCTCCAACGCATGCGCCACCGTATGCCCCAGATTCAAAATCGTCCGCACACCCTTTTGCTCAAACGGATCTTCAGCCACAACCCCCAGCTTAACAGCAATCGCGCGCTCCAAAAGCTCCATCAATCGCGCCCCCACCACATCAAACGAACCCCGTGCCAGCGCCCCTACGCCACCATCTGCCTCCAACAAATCCATTGCCGGCGCATCCCCAAGCCACACGCCCTTCACCAATTCCGCCAGCCCGTCCTCCCTCATCTCCAACGGCAAACTCGCCAAAATCTCTTCAACCAACACCACACGCTCCGCCACATAGAACGTACCGAGCTGATTTTTTGCCCCCAACAGGTTCACCGCAGTTTTTCCACCGTGCGCAGAATCCACCATCGCCAACAACGTCGTCGGCACATGCCACAGATCAACGCCACGCCACAGCACGCTGGCCAAAAAGCCAATCGCATCCCCCACCGATCCACCACCCACCGCCACCAATGTCAGCGGACGACTCGAACGCCTCCCCAATACCTCACTTGCCAACGTCTCCAAACGACCCAACGTCTTCAGAGACTCACCAGCATCCACCAAAATCGGATCTTCAAAACTCGCCAAAACATGCGCAGGAAGACCACTATCCGCTATCACCACAGCATCCTGCGGAAGCTCAATTTGCGACAACCGCTCAACACGCTGAATCAACATTGTTTTCCTATTCCAAAATCAAAACACCAGAATATCCGCACAATCACTAGCCCCGCTCCCTTCTCAGAGACGGTCTACCACCAAAAATGCCACTCACAACAGTGGACTAAACAAGCGCGCCGCCCCCTCAAGCAATCGATCCCGCCGCGACCGATTCCGAAACGTCTCGTACCGCAATTCCGTACTTCTCGAAATCGCATCCTGATACAAGGACGTCATCACATCGTTCAGCTCCGTCGATTCCATCACGACATTCGCCTCAAAATTGAAACGAAAACTACGAATATCCATATTCGCACTGCCCAAAACCGTAATATCTTCATCCACCAGCAACAATTTCGCGTGCAAAATACGAAAATCATACTCAAAAAACCGCACGCCCACCGCCAGCAAACCCTCGATATAAGAACGCCCCGCATATTGCGTCAGCACAACGTCGCTCTTGGCCGGAATCACCACACGCACATCAATACCGCGCATCGCCGCTGTTTCCATCGCCGTCATAATCGCATCGTCCGGCACAATATACGGCGTCATTATATAGACCCGCTTTTTCGCGCCCGTGAGCGCTCTGAAAAACATCTTTTGCGTCAGCGCCAACGGATCATCCGGCCCACTGGCCACCACGCGTGCACGAACATCGTAGCGCCTGGCCAGCTCCCATTGCCTCGCCACCACCAGCGGATCGGGCGCCGCCGCCGACTTCGTATTCGACTCGTCGACCTCAGAACTCAACCGCGGAAGTCCATTTTCCTCAAGCTGCTTATAGAGCTGTTTTTCCGGCACCGCCCGAAAATAACGCGCGTCCACCAGATCTTCCTTGGTCGCAAAATACCAGTCTTCCGCAAAAACCTCCTGAAACTGAATCACAATCGGTCCATCCAACCGACAAGCCAGATCCGCCCATTCTTCATATTCATCGGCCAGGTTCAAACCGCCCGTAAACGCCAGTTCACCGTCAATAACAATTATTTTGCGATGATTGCGAAAGTTGACCTGCAACTGCCGCGACCAAAACTGAACCGGCAAAAACGCTCGCGTTTTCCCACCCGCGCGGCGAATTTTCCCGATAAAATCACCATCCACCTCCGATCCACCCACCGCATCGTACAACACGCGCACTTCCACACCCTGACGAGCCTTCTCGACCAACAAATCCCGAAACCGCTGCCCCGTAGAATCCCTGCGCCAGATATAAAACTGAACGTGAATATGATGCTTTGCCGCCAGAATCGCTTCCTCAAACGCATTAAATCCCGTCTCCGCATTTTGATAAATCATAACGCCGTTAGCTTGCGTATACGGAAAAACACCATGCTCATCATGAAGCGCCAGTTTTTGCTGCCGCACCATCTGCCCCTGTTTTGCCGGCAACGTCTCCATCTCCATCCAGTGCCCTTTCGGAACCTCACCGGTAGTCGCCAGGCGATAAAAACTCTTGTGAATACTCGCTTGCGAGCGTGAACGCCGCCGCTTTCGCCGATTCACATGGTTGTGCCCCATCACCCACCACAAAAACACGCCCAGATACGGCAACGTCAACAAACACAAAATCCACGTCAACGCCGCCGCCGGCCGAGTGCCCCGCTGCAACAAAACTGACGGGATAAAGGCCGCCCCGATCAACTTTCCGGTCCACGTCAACGCCGTCCACCACGTGAACGTCCATTGCCAGGTAACGGGATCAAACCCCGGGAAAAATTCCATTCCCAAACCCTCATATTCAAAAATTGCTTGCATCAAAAATTCATCTGCTCAGCTCTTTACTACAACTTCCCTAACAATAGTTGCAATCTAGCTTGCTTCGCAGTTTTCACCCGCTATACTCACATCATTGAAAAAGCGATGTGTTCATAAATAAAGATGTACGTGCAGTCCACGCGCCTCTCATTTCCTCGTGATTTGCAGTTTTGCACTTACTGAAGGTAATGCCTAATGAATAACAACGATTTTCTGGATCGCACCAACGCCCCCATCCACTGTGCTCTTAAAAACAGCGTAATCGCATG
>JBEBSM010000019.1:0-18742 GCA_040394315.1 Lujinxingia vulgaris | reverse complement strand
TATTTTCGATATGGTTACCTCCTATGGAACCGAGGAGTATATCGACAATAAGAAGAGAGTTGTGCGCTACAATTTCTTCAAAGATGAAGCGAACAACGGTGCGGATGCCGTATACGGGCTGGACATCCCGTTGATGCGTCTGGTGAATGTTTTCAAGTCTGCTGCCATGGAATACGGCACGGAAAAACGCATCATCTTGTTGCACGGTCCCGTCGGTAGCTCGAAATCGACCATCGCACGACTGCTCAAAAAAGGTCTTGAAGACTATACGAAGACCGATGCAGGTAAACTGTACACCTTCTCCTGGCACATGCCCGAGAATCTACAGCATCTCACCGGTGGGCAAGAGATTTTGCCCGATCCAATGAATGAAGAACCTCTAAAACTCATTCCTTCTGAATGGCGCGAACAGGCCATCGCCGAGATGGGTCTGGGCGATTCGAGTTATGACGTCCGCATCCGTGGCGATTTGAATCCCGCGAGCCGTTATATTTTCCGCGAACTGATGCGCCACTATCGGGGTGATTGGACCCGCGCTATGGAGCATGTGCGCGTTCGCAGACTTATCTTCAGCGAAAAAGATCGTATCGGGATTGGTACTTTTCAGCCCAAAGACGAAAAGAATCAGGATTCAACCGAATTAACGGGTGATATCAACTACCGAAAAATCGCGATTTATGGGTCTGACTCCGACCCACGTGCCTTCAACTTCGACGGCGAGTTTTGCGTCGCAAACCGCGGCATCATCGAATTTGTTGAGATTTTGAAGCTCGATGTAGCGTTTCTTTATGACCTGCTGGGCGCCACCCAGGAACGCAAAATCAAGCCAAAAAAATTCGCGCAAACCGATATCGACGAAGTCATCATCGGGCACACCAACGAGCCCGAGTACCGTCGATTGCTCGGCAACGAATACATGGAAGCGTTACGCGACCGAACCGTTAAAATCGATATCCCTTACATCACGAAATACACCGAAGAAATCCGAATCTACAAAAAGGATTTCAACAATCAAAAGGTGAAGGGCAAACATATCGCTCCGCACACCATCGAGGTCGCCGCGATGTGGGCAGTGCTCACACGTCTGGAAGATCCGAAGAAGCACGATCTTACGTTGCTTCAAAAGCTCAAATTGTACGACGGAAAAAGCCTCACCGGCTACACCCAGGACAACGTCAAGGAGCTTCGCAAAGAAACGCTTCATGAAGGTTTGACCGGCGTCAGTCCTCGCTACATTCAGGACAAACTCTCGAACGCACTGGTTTCGGACAAAACGGAAAACTCAATCAACCCGTTTCTCGTGCTCAATGAACTTGAGGGCGGTCTAAAAAGCCATGGCCTGATCAATTCCGAAGACGAGCGAAGCCGCTATCGAGAACTTTTAGCGGTCGTGAAGCAAGAGTACGAAGATATCGTGAAGAACGAAGTTCAGCGGGCTATTTCGGCCGACGAAGAAGCGATCAGCAAGGTGTGCGCAAACTACATCGACAATATCAAAGCCTACACGCAGCGCGAAAAGGTTCGCAACAAATACACCGGCCA
Organism: Lujinxingia vulgaris; assembly: GCA_040394315.1. GTDB lineage: Bacteria > Myxococcota_A > Bradymonadia > Bradymonadales > Bradymonadaceae > JACCWM01. Next base: position 17,200 of record JBEBSM010000019.1, on the reverse strand, counting down.
GTATGAAGAGCCCGATGAGCGGATGATGCGCTCGATTGAGGAGAAAATTGATATTCCTGACAGCCGAAAAGACGATTTCCGTCGTGAAATCATGAATTACATCGGCGCACTCGCCATCGACGGCAAACAGTTTACCTATCAGACGAACGAACGGCTTCGAAAAGCGCTCGAGCTGAAGCTGTTTGAAGATCAAAAAGATTCGATCAAGCTCGCAAGTGTTGTTTCCAATGTGGTCGATCGGGAAACGCAGGAGAAAATCGATATCGTCAAGCAGCGCCTGATTCGTGACTACGGTTACAACGATGAATCGGCTACCGACGTACTCAATTTTGTTGCAAGTATCTTCGCACGCGGTGATTCCAAGCAATCTTAAGTTCCGGATTTCTTCTCTTACTCAGTGATCATCAGCATGACAGAACTCAATAAAATCAAGCAGGATCATCGTCGCTTTAAGCAGATTGTGCGCGGTAAGATCAAAAACAATCTGCGTAAGTATATGAGCCAGGGCGAGATCACCGGCAAACAGGGAAAAGACATTGTAAAGGTTCCCTTACCACGCATTGATATCCCTCGCTTTCGATTCAGCCAGCAGCAGCAAGGCGGCGTCGGACAGGGAGATGGCGAGGTTGGTGATTCGCTGGGCTCTGGCGAGGAATCCCCGGGACAGGCAGGCCCTGCAGGTAATCAGGAAGGTGAGCACGGCGTCGAAGTCGACGTCAGCCTCGAGGAACTAGCCCAGATCATGGGAGAGGAACTCGAGCTGCCCAATATCGAGCCGAAAGGCGTCAAACGCATAGAAACCATGCGTGATCGCTATTCTGGAATCCGCACGTCGGGTCCGGAAAGCCTTCGACATTTCAAGCGCACGTATAAAGAAGCGTTGCGCCGCATGATTGCCACGGATGAATACGATCCGGACAATCCGATTATTGTTCCGGTGAAGGAAGACCGTCGTTATCGCTCCTGGAAAGAAACCTCGATTCCAGAATCGAACGCGCTGATCGTGTACATGATGGACGTTTCCGGCTCGATGGGTGACGAACAAAAGGAAATTGTACGCATCGAGTCATTCTGGATCGATACCTGGCTTCGCAGTCAGTATAAAGGTATCGAAAGCCGCTACATTATTCACGATGCGACTGCCCGCGAAGTAGATCGCGACACATTTTTTAGAACGCGTGAATCAGGCGGTACGATGATTTCCAGTGCCTACAAGCTCGCGCTCGGCATTTTGGAAGAAGAATACGTTGCAGAAGAATGGAACACGTATTTGTTTCACTTTTCCGACGGCGATAACTGGTCGGTCGATGACACCGGCGAGTGCATGAAATTACTTACGACCGGTTTGTTACCGCGCGCAAACATGTTTTGTTACGGGCAAGTCGAATCGCCCTACGGTTCCGGACAGTTTATCAAAGACATCAATGAGAATTTCGGCAAACACGAACGCGTGATCGTATCCGAAATTAAAAATCGTGATGCGATTTACGACTCCATCAAAGAGTTTCTCGGTAAAGGCCTGTAATTTCGGTCGCTTCGATGTCGTCTTTTTCAAAAGGTAGCCAGTCCAGTGATGAAAACGATACCTCCACATCTCCAGAAAATTATCGAACAGATTCGTGATGTCGCCATTGAATTTGGACTCGATTTTTTCGAGACTATTTTTGAATCGGTCGACTATCAGCAGATGAATGAAATCGCTGCGTTCGGCGGATTTCCTACCCGCTATCCTCACTGGCGTTTTGGTATGGAATACGAGCAGCTTTCGAAAAGCTACGAATATGGCTTGTCGAAAATTTACGAGATGGTGATCAATACCGATCCCTCGTATGCCTATTTGTTGGAAGGCAACAATCTTGTCGACCAGAAAACCGTCATCGCGCACGTCTATGCGCACGTCGATTTTTTCAAAAACAATTATTATTTTTCCAAAACAAATCGTCGGATGGTCGACGAAATGGCCAACCACGGCGCGCGGATCCGCCGCTACTCCGACCATAACGGAATTGAAGCCGTCGAAAACTTCATCGATACCTGCCTGTCGATCGACAATTTGATCGATTATTACAGCCCATTTATCGAACGACGCAGCAAACCGATGAGTGAAGAGGAGCTTCGCAATCGCGAGGTCCCAAAATTTAAGGCCAAAGATTATATGGAGGGCTACATCAATCCTCCAGCGTTTATCGAAGAACAAAAGCGCAAGATGGCCGAGGAAGCGGCGCAGGCACGTATGTTTCCTCATGAGCCCGAACGCGATGTCATGCTGTTTTTGCTTGAGCATGCACCGCTGGAGCCGTGGGAAGCAGACATTCTCTCGATGCTACGAGAAGAAGCCTACTATTTTGCGCCCCAGGGTCAGACAAAGATCATGAACGAAGGCTGGGCGTCGTACTGGCATTCAAAAATCCTGACGACACGAATCCTGGATGACTCCGAAATCATTGATTTTGCCGACATTAACTCCCGTGTCATGTCGAGCGCTCCCGGCCAGCTCAATCCTTACAAACTCGGTGTGGCGCTGTACCGCGATATTGAAGATCGGTGGAACAAAGGTCGTTTTGGAAAGGAATGGGAAGAAGTCGACGATCTCGAGCGTAAAGTTAACTGGGATAAGGAACTGGGTCTCGGGCAGGAGCAGATATTTCGCGTCCGAAAACTCTATAACGACGTCACCTTTATCGACGAGTTTTTGACCGAGGACTTCGCACGCGAAAACCAGATGTTCACCTTTGGATACAATCGCAAAAGCGGAAACTGGGAAATCGAGAGTCGTGAGTTTCAGGAAGTGAAGCAAAAACTACTCAATTCGCTGACGAACTTTGGCCAGCCTTTTATTTATGTACGCGATGGTAACTATCGCAATCGCGGCGAAATGTTGCTACACCATAAATACGAAGGCACCGAGCTGCGTACGGATTACGCGCGCGGTGTGCTCGAAGCGCTGTTTCGCATCTGGAAACGGCCGGTTAATATCGAAACGATGATGGATGACAAAGGTCAACTTTTGTCGTTCGATGGTACCGAGCACAAAGAAAAACCGATTACCTACAAAGCACTTTGATGGCCGTCCGCCACAAGATGCTGGAGTTCAACGCTTATGGATGTTCGAGAGTTCGGAAAAGAAGATAGCCTGCAAGCCGGCTTTTACGAGCGAAGTGTGAAGGCCATGCGCTCCGCTGGTTTTAAAGTTACACCGCAACGCGTGGCGATTCTTGAGCTATTTTGCGACCATTTCTCGCACTTTACGCCCCAGGAAGTATTTCAGCGATTAGACGGAAGTATCGCAAGCCTTTCGCTTGCAACCGTTTACAATAGTCTTGAGCTTTTTGAACAAGTCGGCGTAGTTCGTCGCGTTTGCACCGACCAGGGTCAGACCTATTTTGATCCAAACGTCGTGCATCACCACCACGCTATCTGCGAAAAGTGTGAAGCGATTTTCGACCTTGAAATTCCCCCCACGCTGATAGAACAACTTCTCAGTGAAACGACCAGCACCTCACAAAATGGTGATGGGTTTACGCTGCAACAAGCACAAATCTGGTTTCGAGGGATCTGCGCCGGTTGCAAATAGCTATCGGAAAGTGATTCTTTGACATGTATCGACTGATTCGCCCTATCCTATTCGAGCTTGATACCGAACTCATTCATCGCCTCGCGCTCTCGATGTTGGCGTTGATCATGTGGATCGGTTTTGTACGCGCAATTTTTGCTCGTTATTTTAAAATTAAAAGTCCGGTTCTTGAACAAAGGTTGTGGGGAATTGACTTTGAAAACCCGGTCGGCCTGGCCGCTGGATTCGACAAAAACGCAAAACATATCAATGCGTTAAGCGCACTTGGCTTTGGCTCAATTGAGGTCGGAACCATCACAGCTCTCGCGCAGGACGGTAATCCGCGACCACGCTTATTTCGGCTGCCCAGAGACCACGCCCTTCTCAATCGGATGGGATTTAATAACGAGGGAAGTCAGTCCGTTGCCAATCGTCTACAACAGACAAATATCGAGAATGTGCTTGGCATCAATCTGGGTAAAAGTCGCATCGTCGAAATATCCGACGCACTACCGGACTATGAAACGAGTTTCGAGCGACTATTTAATTACGGCGATTACTTTGTTGTAAATGTTAGCTCGCCGAATACGCCCGGCCTGCGCGATTTACAACAGCGCGGACCGCTCCTTGCGCTTTTGCAAGGACTGCAAACACTGAATAAAAAGCTCGCGACAGAGCGAAACAAGTCACCACGCCCGTTGCTGGTAAAAATTTCGCCGGATCTCTCAGATCAGGCGCTTGATGATATTCTGGCAATCGTTCTGCAGTGCAAAATTGCTGGGATCATCGCCACCAACACAACGACGGAACGTGATAATCTTCGCTCCGCTGAACAGGCTTTTCTGGGTACCGGCGGCGTTTCTGGTTTACCTGTCCAAGATCGTGCACGTGCGATCGTATCGAGAATTTACACAAAGACGCATGGTCGCCTGCCGATTATTGGCGTTGGCGGTATTTTCGATGCGGAAGATGCTTTACAGATGATTGAAGCGGGTGCATCTCTCGTCCAGATCTGGACTGGATTTGTTTATGAAGGTCCGATGGCCGTACGTCGTATCAATCGAGATTTGATTCGGCTTTGCGATGAACGCGGTTATGCTCACATCCGTGATGCTATCGGAAAACGCGCGCGGCCATTGCAGCTCGGCGCGTGATCACCTAGATTCATGTTGGTTATTTCAGAGAAGTCGATGTTTGTCGTTTGGATTTAAAGGAAAACAAAATGAGTGATTATCAGCAAAACCGTTCGCGAAAATTTCGCCGATTTCAAATCGTCAGCTGCCTGGTGATCACCGTTTTGGGAATTTCTGTCGTCGCGTTCAATCTTGCCGCGCAACCGCGTGATTCCGACGGAACCCGAATGCAGGCGCAAAAAGTAGCGCTGGGAACAACTCACAAAGATACACTCGCCCCCCCTGCTGATTCCTCGGACTGGCGTTATGTTCAGATCGAGAAGGCCACCCGGTTTACGATTTCTGTTTCGAGTGAACCTGCCGATAAAAATGTGACGGTTGCCTTGACCACAGCCACCGGTAACGAACTTGCACAATCAAGCTCGAGCAACGGGCGTGTCGAAATCACGCGCCAGCTCGATCCTGGAATTTATTATATCAATATTCAATCTGGCAGCCCGGTTAGTTATCGCATGTCGATCCAGTAGGCAGCCAACTGATCATGGAGATGCCTTTGAGCGACACGGACTTTCTAAATCCACTGTCTACTGAGGAACGTGCTCTTTTAGAAACTTTTCACTTCAATTTGCCGAACTTCCTGACCTTACGCGCGGATTTTCTGCGCGGAAAACTAAGTGCTGAGAGCAATCGCATTCAGGCTGAAATTCGTGCACCGCTTCCACAAGACCTGCGTAAACTGGCCAAGCCTGACAGCGCCGACGGACTGCGGTTCGCACAGCTTGGCCGTGAGGCACTGGCTCGCGGAGAAGTCGGTGCGGTCGTTCTCAACGGCGGTATGGCCACACGGTTTGGCGGGGTGGTCAAAGGCACGGTCGAAGTTTTTGACGATCTGTCATTTCTCGGGCTAAAGCTTCGTGAAACAAAACGTCACGGTGCCAATGTGCCTGTTTTGTTGATGAATAGCTTCGCAACCGATACCAAAACGACGGAACATCTCAAACAACACGACTATTTTGGATTTGATCCGAAAAATCTGCTGTCGTTTTGCCAGAACATTAGCATTCGTCTCACACGCGACGGCGAAATTTTTCGATGTGAAGACGACGACGAATCGTTGTACGCGCCAGGACACGGCGATTTGTCCGAAGCTATCACGCGAAGCGGAGCGCTGGACTCGTTTTGCGCGCGCGGCGGAAAATATCTCTTGATGTCGAACGTCGATAATGTGTTAGCGACACTTGATCCGATCGTAATCGGTATGCATATCGACGCCCAAAAACGCGGCATCGAGATGACGGTAGAAACTGTTGAAAAACATACAGGCGATAGCGGTGGAATGCCCGCGCTCGTCGACAATCATCTTCAAGTGGTTGAAGCGTTTCGATTCCCCACGGATTTTGATCAGGATACGATTCCGGTCTTCAATACAAACACGTTTTTATTCAACGCCGCAGCGCTACAACGCGATTATGATTTGACCTGGTTTGTCGTAGAAAAGATGATTTCGCAATCGCCTGCCATTCAGTTTGAACGTCTGGCCGGCGAATTGTCAGCCTTTATGAAGGCTGACTTTCTGGTGGTACCGAGAAGCAGCGCACGCTCAAGGTTTTTGCCTATCAAAACTCGCGAAGACCTGACTCAACATCGCGATTTCATCCGAGCATGCGCTGCAACCTGGTAAGACCAAATTACTCGTGATCATGTCCTGCATGATCGTCATGTGCTGCTTCTTCCGGGGCGTTTGCAGGAGCTGCTTCGCCGGCCGGACCGTTGTACGTAAGCATCATATTGCAAAGCGGACACTTATTGTCGCCTTGCTCACCTCGGGCATAGTGAACGGTGCCCATATCACAATAATACACGCCTTCAGGAAGCTGCGATTTCTGAATCGCTGGCTCAAACGGCACACCGCCTACCGGAACTTCGACCAGGCCACCTGGCTGTGCCTGCGCTTCGGCCGTTTCGGCTGCAGGTGCTGCCTGTTCGGTTGCTTCTTTTTTGCTGTCGCATGCGACCAGTGCCATTACGGCGAATACAACGATAAATATGTGTTTCATGCTTATCCTTTAATGTGTTAGTTGATGCGGCCGGGAAGTTCGGGCCGAATTTTCCAACGTAGATTCTCCACCTGTTGTAAGAGTTATGCAATGCCGATTCTTGATACTGTTTTGTTGCTCACTGGGATTTTGGTTTTTATCGGTGTGTTGTCCAGCAAGATTTCTGCGCGCATAGGTGTTCCCTCTCTCGTTCTTTTTATGGGTGTTGGTCTGCTCGCTGGCGAAGAGGGGCTGGGCGGCATTGCTTTTGAGAATTATAAAATCGCCTATGCCGTCGGATCGATTGCGTTGGCGATGATTTTGTTCGACGGCGGCCTGCGAACTTCGGTGCAAGACGTTCGCCGTGCATGGAAGCCCGCTGCGGTTCTTGCAACCGGCGGCGTACTCGCCACAGCCGGGATTACCGGAGCGGCGGCCCACTGGATCATGGGGCTTACGTGGCAACAATCGTTTTTGCTCGGTGCAATTATTTCCTCTACCGACGCAGCAGCGGTTTTCAGTATCTTGCGCGGAAAAGGCGTCGCGCTGACCGACCGCCTGCGTGCAATGCTTGAGATCGAAAGTGGTTCCAACGATCCAATGGCCGTGTTTCTAACCGTTGCGGCCATTGAGATCATCCTGGGCAAGCTGGAAATCGGCCTCGGGATGTCGGTATTTTTCTTCCAGCAAATGGTTGTCGGCGCAATCATCGGCGTGGCGATTGGCTGGGTGGGCGCGACCGTTATCAATCGAATCAATCTTGATGCCGCAGGTTTGTATCCTGTGCTCGCTGGCGTCATCGGAATGATTTCCTTTGGATTAACGGCAAAGCTTGGCGGCAGTGGTTTTCTGGCGATCTATTTCACCGGCATCGTTATTGGAAACAAGGACGTGGTTTTTGAGCGCGGTATTTTCCTGTTTCATGACGGAATCGCCTGGACCGCGCAGATTATTATGTTCACCCTGCTCGGAATCCTGAGCTCTCCGTCCTCACTAATTACTGTCGCGCCGCAGGGATTGGCGATTTCGTTTGTGCTCATTTTCGTTGCTCGCCCGCTCGTCGTATTCACGATGGTGCCCTGGTTCGGATTCAACTTTCGAGAGCTTGTTTTCGTTTCCTGGGTCGGCCTAAAAGGCGCCGTTCCAATTATTCTGGCCGTATATCCGCTACTTTTCGACATTCCGAATGCCGGACAAGTCTTCAACGTCGTATTCTTCGTCGTTCTGGTTTCTGCATTGTTGCAGGGCTGGTCACTACCGGTCGTTGCTCGCTGGCTCGGGCTTCAACAAGATGCCAAACCCGAAGCGCCGGCTTCGCTTGAAATCACAGCACTACGTCACCTGAATGCGGAAATCGTGAATTACGCGATCGGCGTTCACTCAACGGCGTTCGGCTACAAGTTGCGTGAACTTCCCCTTCCGGAAGGCGTCCTGGTAGCGATGATTACACGCGGCAATAAAATTGTTCCGCCGACCGGCGGCACCACATTGCTCGATGGCGACCATGCATTTATTGTTTTGCAGCATGATTATCGCCCGCTCGTCGACCGCCTGTTCGTTGATACCTCAACCAATCCACATCCATTGCCACAACTGGTTGATTACGTTTTCAAGGCACGTATTGAACTCGATCAGCTCTCTTACTTTTACGACATCGAGCTTGAAAACGGTGCCAGCAAAACGCTGGCCGACCTGGCCCACAGCAAGTTAGGCGAAAACGTAGAGATTGGAGACTGGACCGATGTCGGCCCGTGGATCCTTGTCGTTCGCGAACTTGAGGAAGGAATTCTTGCGAAGGTCGTTTTGAACCGCGGCTACATCGAGCAAATCAAGAAGTCGGGAACAGGTTGATGGTCTCGCCGTTTTTGGGGATCATTATCTCAACGTCGTTGAGCGTTGCGGCAAGCGACCGCCGCAGACTGTAAAGTTGACGTTCATGACCGTGTACCAACACGATTTTCTGCGCGTTGAGCGCTCGCGCAGTTTCGATCAACTGCCAGCGCGGTGCATGCAGCGGTAGACAATAATGATGCCGCTGCGCATTCACGGTCCACGAGCGACCGGCCAGTTTTATCTGCGCACCCGATGCCGCCGCCAGCAATTTCCCGGCAGGTGTTTGCGGGTAAACGCCATTAAAAACCACGATCTCAGCATCTATATCGCCGATAATTTCCAGGGCAAGCTCACCTGCAACGGTCCCGTTTTGTAACTGATCACCACCCGCAACGACCAGCGCGCCGGTCTTTAACATCTGCGCGCACACACGCGTATCCGCATAGCGAATGCTTTTCAGTTCCGGCATATAACGTGAATATACGTCGAATATCGGCTTAAAATACTCGTGGACGATCAAAACATCGTCGTTTTGCGGATCTTTTCCGATAGCCTGGCTCAGAGCGGCAACGATCTCACACGATTCGCCAAGCGCTGAAACAGCAACCAGCCGTGGCCCGACGTGCGTAAGACAGTCGTTTAACATGCGGCGTAATTCGGTATCATAGTCGATTTCGTCGCTGCTGGTGTCGGTGGCAAGAACGCCCTCGCAGATAAAGACATCAATCTGGAAGTCGGCCGACGGTCGGGGAATGGCCGCGCCCGGCAACCAGGCCTGATCATGCGTGCAGAAATCACCGCTGTATAAAACGCGAAACGGGTGCTGATCTACACGATCGATTTCGATCAACAACATCGCCGCGCCGAGTAAATGGCCGGCCTCAAAAGTCATCAATCGAACCGGCATGTTTGACGCCTGGCCAGTCAACGCATCGAGTTCATAGTAGGTTCGGTATTTCATGGCGCGCATGCCCTGGGCGATGGCATTACTGCGTGCCAGCGTCTTGCGTTTATCACCACTGGCAAAACTCATCGCAAGTCCGGCAAGCTCACAGCTCGGCGTACTTGCCAGAACAGGAAGCCTGCGAAAACGCTCCACCAGATGCGGCAGCGCACCGATATGATCCCAGTGAACATGGCTTATCCATACAAGATCCGGTTGCTGTAAATCATTCAGCCATTTTGGCTGGCCGGTAGAAGTTGCGCCGGCATCCAGCAAAATTTCTAATTTTTGAGGTTCGCTCGGCGCGTTATTTTCGTCCGATTGTGCGTCAATTTCGGCCGAAATTTGAATACGCAACAAAAATGCGTTTGCGCCCAGATGTGCTCCGCCCGAGAGTGGAATGAATTCGATCTCTGTCACTGTTTTAAACCTTGTGTACTTTGAAAGTCCTACTATCTTTGGTTGCGCGCGTGGAGATATTCTCCCACCATACGTAGCGTGCAAAATTATCACGCCAACGCACATGTACGTTTCCTCTTAATCTTACGACATCACGGAGTTTTCACGATGCAAGAAAAACGCCGGCCCGGCCTACAGGCCGATTGGCGAAGAGGTCTGGTCCCGTTATCGCTGCTGATTATGGTCACGCTTTTTTTCGTTCGCGCACCGCTGTGGGTAATTATGATTTTCCCACTCTGGTTGCCGCTCTATTACCTGGGATTTCCCTGGTATCTGGTACGACGTTGGAAATCTTTTGAAAACACATTTAACGCCGGGTTTCAGCGCGGAGAATACAAAGAACTGCTGGAAGTGTATAAAAAGCAGTGGTTTTTGCGACGATTTGGTCCTCGCAGCGAAATGTTAAGCAAACTCGGTCTGATTTACACGGCAATTGAGCGCTATCGCGAAGCAGAAATGTCCTTCGAAAGTGCGATTGAAGCCATGCGAACCAACGATCCGATGCTTGCGGAACAGCTTTATTTCAATCTTGCGAACATCAAATACGAGCTCGGAAAGTATGATGACGCGCTGCAAATCTACAAATCATTGCGCCCTTCTACGCCTTATTATCACACGATCCGCACGCAGGTAGCCCTGATTGAGCTTCATCGCGGCGGCGAATCTCAGGATGCCCGGGAGTTTTTGGAGCAGGAGCGCTCACGAGCCAGTGGCTCACTTCGCGTTCGGATTGATCAGGCGCTGGCTTTACATCCCTGAAAAGCTCTGTTCGCAAGCCTTGTCATCTAAAAAAATGCGCTTATAGTGCCGTCGGTAAGATTGCGTGTGCTATTACAGTGATGCAGTCTGAGTTTTTACAAATATTCAACAGCCTATTCAATCGATAGATTTTTTCATCCGTAATTTGGAGTACCACGATGATCGACAAAGAAAGAAAGTTTGATGTTCGCACGCTTGAGCGTGGTTTTGAAGCCGGTCGCATCAGCAAAGCACAGTACGAAGAATACCTGGCACAACTTACCGACGTTGCAGACAACGCTGCGCCGATGGAAGCTGAGTACGTTGAAGGCGTTTTGAAAATGAAACACGACGAATAAATCCAGACACAGATGAGGCGGGCATGAACGACGATTCCAATAACAAGGCTACATCGAACAAACGAGGTCCTTCCACGGATCGGGTCCATACGCTGGGTGACAATGCCGGTGTTTATATTGCGCCCGAGCCAGACCTGATTGATTCCAAGCAGTCGCGTGAAATGGAGCTGGATTTTGGTGGTTTCGTCATCAGCCTTGGCACCAGTGGTATGCTGCATCTGGGGAAATTCGAAGATCCAGAAACAGGTGAAAGCACCATTGATCTGCCGGCTGCAAGAAACATCATCCAGATTCTGACGATGCTCGAAAAGAAAACGCGCGGTAATCTCGAAGGCGAGGAAAAGCAGCTGATCGACAGTCTGATTTATGACCTTCGTCTGGCCTACGTCGATGCCTCGCGTACTCAGTCTTAACGCTCTTTGACGACCGTAGTGTTTTCGATGTGTAAGCTAAAAAAGCGATTTTCCCTGCTGAACATTTGCTTATTTTTGGTACTCGTCGCCGGTGGATGCCGTGCAGATTCTTCGTCCGTAACGGATGAAGAATCTGCCGCCCACGTTTCGGATGCAAAACAAGCACAAAAACCATCTGCACAGGTTGTGGAGTCGGCCTTGCCGGTATTTCCTGACTTCGCAGATCTCGTTGAGCAAGCACGTCCGGCGGTGGTGAATATCTATACCCGCACGACGGTCGCAACACGCTTTCCGCCCGGCTTTCACCCGAATCTCGTACCACGTGAGCGCGTACAACAAAGTCTGGGGTCGGGTTTTATCATCCAGCCAACCGGCCTGGTTTTAACCAATGAACATGTCGTGCGAAACGCAAGCGAAATCGCTGTGCGCTTGCTCGATGAGCGCTGGTTTCATGCCGTCGTTGTGGGAACCGATCCAAAAACCGACGTCGCACTGCTTCAGTTAACCGATGCCAGGGACTTACCCTTCTTGGAACTGGGTGATTCCGACAAACTGCGTGTTGGAAACTGGGTGATTGCCATTGGAAACCCGCTCGGGTTGACCAGTACCGTCACCGTTGGGATTACCAGCGCTGTCGGACGAAAGTCACTGCCCATCGGCGGCGGCGAGTTGCTTTATCAGGATTTCATTCAAACCGACGCGAGTATTAATCCCGGCAATTCGGGCGGTCCGTTGCTAAATATGCAGGGACAGGTGGTGGGAATCAACACGGCGGTCATTGCCAGCGGCCAGGGTCTGGGGTTTTCAATTCCCATCAATATGGTCCGCGATATTTTGCCAAGTTTGCAAAACGAGGGGCGCGTTCGTCGCAGTTGGCTTGGTTTGTATGTCGGTGATGTTCCGGCAGCACTACGCAATGAGCTGAATTTGACGACGCCGGGCGGCGCGCTGATAACGCGCGTGGTCGACGGCGGCCCGGCTGCGAATGCCGGAATCCAGGCCGGCGACATCATTCAAAAAGTCGATGGACAACCGGTTGAAAGCTCGGCTCGCTTGACCTGGCTGGCGGCCAACCTGGGTATTGGTCGCTCCGTTCCGGTCGACATCCGACGAGGCGATGAGTCCGTTCAACTCCGTTTGACGCTGGGCGCACTGCCAGAATAATCGGTCTAAAAAAGAAAATCTTCTCGATTCCGTAGATTTCTCAAAACGAGAACCCATCATTCTTCCATCGTCGTTGTGTTCGAACGCTGTTTGCAGCGTTTTATGAGCACGCTGACGAATAGAATCGTTGTCGAATCGACTCTCTGGAGAGATGAACATTTGATTTAAAAGTCTGATCGTTTATAGATAACAGGCAATGAATGTAAGCAAGCAAGCCAGATGGTGACTTGCAATAAACGAAAGATTCGCCAAAAGTGCGAAATCCAGCATATAGAAATGTTATCGGAGACTATTGAATGACACCAAAATCCAATCGCTTTGCAGCACCGGCCATGCGCACAAAAAGCGCATGGCTGATCAGTGCAATATTGCTGGCCGTGGCGTTGATATGGACGTCCAGCGCCGCCGCTACCGTTATGCGATATGCCGATATGTCCCGGTTAATCGAAATTTCTGATGTCATCGTCCACGGTACTGTCGCCGAGCAGAAAACGTTTTTCGATGAGAATCGCGGTCACATCGTCACCAATACGACGCTGAATATTAAACATACCTTTTTAGGTGATGTGACGCGGACCGTGCGATTTCAGCAATGGGGCGGTAAGCTTGAGGACAAAACCGCGTTCATTCCGGGCGATGCGCATTTTGAAAAAAATGAAGAAGTCATCCTGTTTTTACGCCGTGGTTATGAGGGCGACAACACGCTCTATTTGTCCGCGCTGTCCCAGGCTAAATACAAAGTACATCGCAACGAGGACGGTAAAGCGATCATCGGTCGCGATCTATCCGAGCTGAGTTTCGTTCTGCCGGAGGATGCAAAGCCCGTCAGTGTAGTCGACGAAGCTGTTTCCGGGGAAATGTCGTTTTACGCAACGCTGGAAAGTCTTATCGCTGGAATCAAACAGATTGACGTACCGCCCCGCGGAGGCCTTCAGTGAATTTCAACGCCATTAAAAACCTGTTTTTGGTACTCGCCCTGGCGTTGCCCGTGCTTTTGTCTTCGAGTCGTGCGGATGCATACGCGTTCATTCATGAGTGTGGCGCAACCTGGTCGAAGCTGCCGGTACGCTACAAAATCAATCAAAATGGCTCGAAGCATTTTGCGAACATTTCCACGATTGAAACGATCTTTAAGGACTCTTTTAAAGCCTGGGAAGAGCCCTGCTGCTCGAATTTCCGCGCACAATATGACGGTTTGACGCCATTAACGGCCATCAATAACCAGGGCCAGATCGTACTGTCCTTTTCCGATGATACTTTCCCCCGTGATTACGGCGGTTCAGAAACCATCGCGGTTACGATCATGTATTTCTATCAAAACTGCACAATTCAGGAAGCGCCGATACTTTTCAACGGCTTCCACCACAGTTTTCGCAACGACGGCCGCGATGTTGACCTGCAATCGGTTGCGACCCACGAAGTCGGCCATTTGCTGGGGCTTGATCACTCCAATTTGAATCGCGCTACGATGTTTTACGCCTATACAGGCGGCACCAGTGCACGACGTCTTCATGATGACGACGTCCAGGGTGTGTGCGCGCTGTATCCCCGCGTTTGCAGTTGTAGCAAAGATTCTGAATGCGCGGATGATGAGAAATGCATTGGCAGTCAGTGCGAACGCGTACCGTGCACAGCCGACAATCAGTGCGCGCAAGACCTGGTTTGCCGCAATGGCGACTGCGTGGTGCCACCCTGCGAGTTTAATGATGACTGTGCACCGGGATTCCAGTGCTCCAATGAAGCTTGCGTATCGGTCTGCCCGACGTGTCGTACCTGTACGCAGCAAAACGACTGCGGTAGCAACAGCCACTGCGTCGACTATGACGGCGATGGCGTCACCAAATGTATGGTGCTCTGCTCGCAGGGTGGCCTGTGCCCGGGAGATTCCGAGTGCTTTCAGGTACCGACCGACGATCAGACGCTCTATATCTGCCTGAACGCCGATGCCCAAACGGCTGGATTGTGCCCGGATTCCTATACCTGTAAGGAACCGGTCAAAGATCCAACTTCATGTGTGGGCGTACAATGTGGCGTGAACCAATTTTGTTTGCTTGGCAAATGCGAAACCACGTCAGAGCAGCCCGACGTCGGCACTCCGGGCACGCCCGATACCGGAAATCCTGGCACGGGTAATAATGACGAAGAAGAAGTCATCATCATCGACGACTCTGGCGGCCGACGGTCAAGCTGCTCCGCAGTTCCGGCTGGCAAATCTTACCAGCCTGTCGGTGCACTACCCCTGGTGCTGGCCGGCGGACTTTTCGCTCTTCGCGCGCGGCGACGTCGTAAAACTGCCTGATTTCTGAAGGTTTCCCGCTAAAAAGCGCTCTCCACTCACGCGGGAGCGCTTTTTTTTCGCAATTTCCCTGCGTAACCAAGCCGGGCATTGACAGAAAGCGCGTCAGGCGCAAGATTCGGTTTCTTTTTGTTTGTCCTCTTTCGGGCCATTGTGTCCGTGTGGGTTATCACGCTGTTTTTCGCACACAGGTAAGTTCATGCCCAAGAAATTCGACCTATCGCAATTCACAGCCAAGGCGCGCACAGCGCTTGAGCGTGCACAGATACTGGCCGCAACGTTTAAGCACTCCCATGTCGATATCGAGCACACGCTTTTGGCGATGATCGAGCAAGACGACAGCATGGTCGTTGCGTTGCTCGAAAAGATCGGTGCAGATCACAAGGAAATCGGTCGAAAACTCATCGATGAGCTTGAGCTTATCCCAAAGACTTTTCGTGCAACGGAACATGTTTTCGTCGGTAAAGTCTTGCTCACGGCGCTGGAAGATGCCGGCACGGAGGCCAAAGCCCTGGGCGATCATTTTACCAGCACGGAGCATTTGCTGATCGCGTTTGCCGCCCAAAAAGGCAGCTACGCCGGACGTATGTTGCGCGACCGAAAGGTGACGCCTGAAAAGATCCGCGAAGCGCTCAGTCAGGGACGCACGGCCCAAAAAGTGGCTGCCCCCGATGCTGCCGTTTCCGATATTCTGGCCAAATACGTCGAAGACTGGACCGCGCTGGCCGCGCAGGGAAAACTCGATCCGGTCATTGGTCGTGACGCCGAGATCCGTCGTCTGATGCAGGTGCTGACGCGACGCACGAAAAACAATCCGGTGTTGATAGGCGATCCCGGCGTTGGAAAAACCGCCATCGTGTCTGCCCTGGCCCAGCGTCTGATGGCCGGCGACGTGCCCGAGAGTCTCAAGGGAAAACGTGTTTTACGACTCGATCTCGGTGCGCTCGTTGCAGGCACGAGTCTGCGTGGTCAATTTGAGGAGCGCGTCAAAACAGTAATCAACGAGATCGTCGCAAGTCAGGGACGTATTTTGTTGTTCATCGACGAGCTGCACCAGCTCGTTGGTGCGGGCGGCGGCGACAGCTCCATGAACGCCTCCAACCTGCTCAAACCTGCACTGGCCCGCGGTGAATTGAGCTGCATTGGTACGACCACCAACGATGAGTACCGTCAGTATATCGAGGCCGATAAGGCGCTCGAGCGTCGTTTTCAGCCGATTCAGGTCGACGAAGTCACGCCGGAAGGCTGCATTTCGATTCTGCGTGGTATCAAGCAACAATACGAAATCCATCACGGCGTTCAGATCGAGGACGATGCACTGATTGCGGCCGCTAAAATGACCGCGCGCTACATCATGGACCGCGCGCTGCCGGACAAAGCGATTGATGCAATCGACGAGGCGGCCAGCAATTTGCGGCTCGAAATCGATTCCAAACCGCACGAACTCGATGCCGTCGAGCGCCGCATCACGAACATCGAAATTGAGCGTCAGACACTGGTTGGCGCAACCAATCCAGAAACGATCGAAATCCGTAACAAACTCGATAACGACATCGAGAGTTTGCGCGAAGAAGCTGCGCGTTTGCGCGTGCGCTGGCAGCTTGAAAAGGAAGTTCTCGACGAGATCACAAAACACAAAGAAGAGCTCGGTGCGACCGAAAAAGAGATGATCGAAGCGCAGCGCCTGGGTGAGCTCGGGCGCGCAGCCGAGATTAAGTATGCAGTGTTGCCAAAGATTGAAGAACAGCTTCAAATTGCGCGCAAACGTCTCGATGAAGTCCAAAAAGGCGAGCGTTTGCTCAAGGAATATGTCGACGAGAATGATATCGCGTCGGTTATTGCAGATTGGACCGGGATTCCGGTGAACAAAATGCTCGAAAGCGAGCGCGAAAAACTCATGCAGATGCCCGAGCGTTTGCGTCAGCGCGTCGTCGGCCAAGATCCGGCGATCGAGCTTATTTGCAAGGCCATCTGGCGTTCACGCGCAGGTTTGCAGAGCAAAAACCGTCCGATCGGAAACTTCATGTTCGTCGGCCCGACCGGCGTCGGTAAAACCGAGCTTGCCAAAGCGTTGTCCGAATTTTTGTTCGATACCGAAGATTCCATCGTGCGCATCGACATGTCCGAGTACATGGAACAGAGCAAAGTCAACACGCTCATCGGCTCCGCGCGCGGCTACGTCGGCAGCGAGCAAGGCGGTGTTTTGACCGAGGCCGTGCGCCAGAAACCCTACAGCGTCGTGCTTTTTGACGAAGCCGAAAAAGCTCACCCCG
>JBEBSM010000018.1:0-19969 GCA_040394315.1 Lujinxingia vulgaris | reverse complement strand
GCGAGTGGTTTGCGTCGATAGGCGTGGAGAAAAACGGTGGAACGAAGTTGTACGGTGTTTCCGGTGCGGTCAATCGGCCGGGTGTGTACGAAGCACCGAGTGGCATCACGGTTCGTCAGCTTCTGGAAGAATACGGCGGCGGCATGCTCGAAGGGCATGAACTCAAGGCGTTTATTCCGGGCGGATCGTCTTGTGCGGTTTTGAAGCCGGACAAGCTCGACGCAGTACTTGGTTTTGAGACGATGCGCGAAGCCGGCAGTAGTCTTGGAACGGGTTGCGTAACGTTCATGGATACCAACACGTGCATGGTACGGGTTGCTGCGCGATTGGCAGCTTTCTATCATCATGAATCATGCGGTCAGTGTACGCCATGTCGTGAAGGTACGGGCTGGGCAACCAAGGTACTCGGTGCAATTGAAGCCGGCCAGGGTCGTCAAGAGGATCTCGATCTGTTGCTCGACATGTGTGACAACATCGAGGGTCATACGATCTGTGCTCTGGGCGATTCCATTGCGATTCCTGTACGCAGTTATATAAGAGTATTTCCGGAAGAGTTTGACGCACATATCAAGGACGGTTGTTGCTCGTTCCCGTCATGGGGCACGGCCAAGAAAAAGCCGGGTGCTGCTGCGTAAACGCTGAGATATTAGGTGCGTTCTTTGCTCAAATAGGCCGTGCGGCGTTCACGCTTTGACCTTCTTGATAAAGTGCGCTATCAGACACCCGCTCGGAGGGCCGGCCCAATTTGTGGGCATGCAAGCCGGGATGGTTTCGAACACCCCCAGGCCTTGAAAATGAAGGGCTCGGTGCGGCCCAATGTGGAGTATCATCATGGGTTTTTGGGAACCCCTGTTTTTTTGGATTTTTGCTCTCGGAGCGCTCATTTCGAGCTGTGCTGTCATTGTGTTTCGCAACACATTGTATTGTGCGCTGGCGCTGATCGTCGACTTTTTCTTTTTCGCCGGTCTGTACGTTCTTTTGTCGGCACACTTTTTGGCAGTTATCCAGATATTGGTGTATGCCGGCGCGATTATGGTCGTGTTTTTGTTCATTATTATGTTGCTCAACCTTGGGGATGACGACATAGGTGAGCGAAAGTTTAGCCTCCACCATGTTCTGGCTGTTCTCAGTGCTGCTGCGGTGTTTTTCGCAATCGGTGGCGCGCTGTTGATGGTCGTCGACAAGGATGCAGTCAAGGTTGGTCGTGAGCAGGCTGCGATTGAGCAGCAGGCGCAGGATAATCTTGAAGATGGCCAGCAAAAAACGGCTGTTTTGTTGCAGACCGAAAGTCGAATTCCGGGATTGTATGCCGATATGAACGAGGCTGCTCTGGAAAGCGGATACAGTGCACAGTTGGCTGCGTATGAGCGGGGAACGGCAAAGCCTTCGGATGGGAAATACCGTCCGTTTGATCCAAGTCGTCCGGTAGTTGTACCGCCGTCGTTGCGTATGCCTGACCTTGATAAGATCGGGAGCATTCCTGGTGAAGAGCAGGGTCGTTATGGCGCAACGCAATCGGTGAGCGTATTGCTTGTGAATCGTTTTGTTCTTCCGTTTGAGCTTACCGCAGTTTTGCTTTTGTCCGCGATTGTCGGTGCGATGATTATCGCCAAACGGCGCGTTGCTTAAAGTAATTTGGAGTTCGTAGCATGTCTTGGGAACCGACCCTGATTCACTATCTTGTACTGGCCGCTGCAATCTTTTGCATCGGGACAGTCGGTATTTTAGTTCGGCGCAACGCGATCATTTTGTTCATGAGCATTGAGCTGTTGCTCAACTCGGTCAACCTGACGTTTATCGCCTTTAGTAAATATCGCTTTGATCTGGACGGACACGTCTTCGCATTTTTTGTGATGGCGGTGGCTGCCGCGGAGGCAGCCGTTGCGCTTGCGATTGTGTTGCACGTATTCCGGCACACACGCAGTCTCAATGTCGATGAAGTCCAGCAACTGAAGTACTGAATCCTTTAATGACAGCCCGAATTTGTGATTGAAGGTCGGAGTTTGACTCGCACTTTTTGCGAGCGACTCCACGCCAGTTCACGGGTTAATTTTGTAAGAAGCAGGCGAGTATGGAAGCGCTTTACGCAGACAATTTTTATTATCTTGGGCTGATTGTTTTGATGCCGCTTTTGGGCGCTATCATCAACGGCCTGTTTGGCGCGAAATTACCCTCGCGCCTGGTAAACTGGATCGCCTGCGGTGCGATGCTGCTCTCGTTTGCATTTGCGATGATCAGCGTTCGAGGTCTGGTAGCGCAGGGCGTTACCGAGGCCGGCCGCTGGTCGATGGGCCATTTAAGCTACACTGCGTTTTCGTGGATGTATGCGGGAAGTCTGCAATCAGACATCTCGTTTTTACTCGATCCGCTGTCGGCTACTCTGGTTCTGATCATTACCGGCGTTGGGTTTTTGATCCACGTTTATTCGACCGGCTCTATGGCCGAAGATCCGGGTAAATGGCGCTATTTTTCCTACCTGAACCTGTTCGTGTTCGCGATGCTTTTGCTGGTACTTGGCAAGAACATGCTGGTCACGTTCATTGGTTGGGAAGGCGTTGGACTTTGTAGTTACCTGTTGATCGGGTTTTGGTACACCGATGCCGACAAGGCAGCGGCCGGGCAAAAAGCGTTTATCGTCAACCGTGTAGGTGACTTTGGGTTTTTGCTTGGAATGTTCCTTTTGTTTTATACGACCGGCACGATCGATTACGTTGAACTCGGAAACATGGCGACGGCGACGGCTACGGCCGGTCTGTTGATGCCGATTGCTCTTCCGGTTGGTCTGTTGGTTTTGTTGGGATGCACCGGAAAGAGTGCTCAGATTCCGTTGTTTGTCTGGCTTCCAGACGCAATGGCCGGTCCGACGCCTGTTTCTGCGCTCATTCACGCCGCAACCATGGTTACGGCCGGTGTCTTCTTGATGGCTCGCTTGAACTGGTTGTTCAGCCTGGATCCGAATCTGATGATGACGATCGCAGTCATCGGTGCACTGACGGCATTCTTTGCGGCGACCATTGCGATTGTTCAAAACGATATCAAACGCGTACTTGCGTACTCGACCATCAGCCAGCTTGGTTTCATGTTCCTGGCCATTGGTGTGGGTGCATACACCGCAGCCATTTTCCACGTCGCAACCCATGCTTTCTTCAAAGCATTGTTGTTCCTTGGTGCCGGTAGCGTAATTCACGGCGTCGGCGGCGAGCAGGACATGCGCAAAATGGGTGGCCTGAAGCATTATATGCCAAACACCCGCTGGGTCGTTCTGATCGGTTGTCTGGCAATTGCCGGCGTGCCATTTTTCTCCGGCTTTTACTCCAAAGATATGATTTTGTGGCAGACGCTCTCGAATGTTCACATGCTGAACATTCAGGGTGTGATGGAATCGATGGTTACGCTGAATTTCTTCAACGACACGCTCAGCCCGTTCTTTAATGCGGACGGCGTGGAAGTTGTGGGCCTTGCACGATTCATGAGCATTGGTCTGTTTGCAATTGGCGTACTCACGGCTTTATTGACCGCATTTTATATGTTCCGCATGTACTTCATGACGTTTGAAGGCGAGTACCGCGGCGAGAACGCCGAGTTGGTCCATGAGTCTCCGGATTCGATGGTGATTCCGATGACGGTTCTGGCGATTTTGTCGGTTATCGCAGGTTATGTTGGCTGGCCGCACCTCTTTGTGCCGCTGATGCCGGAAGCCATGCAGGGCGGTGCGCTGTTTATTGAAGGTTGGCTGGGTGATGTTTTCTACACCTCCACAACCTATCGAATCACCGGTCGTTTCGGTGACCATCCGTATGCGATGGAAGCAGTTGCAGTAACGATCAGTATCCTGGCTGCAGCGATTGGAATCGGCGGTGCATGGCTGATGTATGTAAAACAGCCTGAGATGCCGGCCCGAATTCATGAGCGCGTGAAGGGCGTTTACAACACGCTTGCTGCAAAATACTACGTCGATGAAGTGTACGACTTTGCGTTTGTGAAGGGTACGCTTCGCCTGGGCGATGCAATGTTCTGGTTTGACCGCTACATCATCGATGGTTTGTTGGTGAACGGTGTGGCATTTGTTGCGGAATCCGGTGGTAAAATTCTGCGCCACTTGCAGAGCGGAAACACGCAGCGCTACGCGACATACGTATTGCTTGCGGTCGTGTTGATGATTGCTGCGATTGTATATCCGGGTTGTTTTTGAGCGAATTTTGATGCTTTGCACTAACCGGCATTGAGCCGGAAGCAACGATCAAGCTGATGGCCTGCGGGCCAGCAACTTATTTAAAAGGTATGAACGCGATGTTACAACTGACGCACATCTTTAGTGCGCTGGCAGCAAATCCGATGCTCGCCGCACTTGGCGCAGGACAGGGAGGGATTCCCTGGCTGACGTTGACGACTTTTGCACCCCTGTTGGGCGTGCTGGTGTTGATGCTCATGCCGCGTGAACAAACGCAGGCGCTTCGTCATGTTGCCTTGCTCACCTCGTTGATGACTTTTGCTATCAGCCTTGGGATCCTGGTGTTTTTCAACCCGGCGCTTCCCTTTGTGGAAGGGCAGGCGTTCACGGTCCAACTCAATGACGGTCCGTATCCGTGGATTGAGTCTTTGGGCGTGAGTTATTACATGGGCGTGGACGGCTTCAATATGTGGCTCATTGTGTTGACCACGTTTTTGATGCCGATTGCGATTTTGTCGACCTACGCTGCGGTTAAGGACAACGTCAAAGAATACATGATCAGCCTGCTTGTTTTGCAGGTCGGTATGGTCGGCGCGCTGGCCTCGCTTGACGTGTTTTTGTTCTACATTTTCTGGGAATTGATGCTGATTCCGATGTACATCATCATCGGTGTCTGGGGTGGTGCGAACCGCGTTCAGGCAGCACTCAAGTTCTTTATCTACACGTTTGTCGGATCGATTCTGATGTTGGTTTCGATTCTGTATATCTATTTCAAGGCAGGCGCGCAGGCTGGCGAAATGAGCTTCTTGCTCACCGATATGTTGGCCGTTCAGCTCAGCTACACCGAGCAGTTCTGGTTGTTCCTGTCGTTCTTCTTTGCCTTCGCAATCAAGGTTCCACTGTTTCCGTTCCACACCTGGTTGCCGCTTGCGCATACCGAAGCACCGACGGCCGGTTCGGTTATTCTTGCCGCCGTTATGTTGAAGCTTGGAACCTACGGTTTGATTCGTTTCGCGTTCCCGCTTTTCCCGGATGCCTTCAAGTTTTTTGCACCCTACATCGCCGTGCTTGCAGTTATTGGAATTATCTACGGAGCGATTGTTTCGTTGATTCAACCGGACTTCAAAAAGCTGGTTGCCTATAGCTCGGTCAGTCACCTTGGTTTTTGTGTGCTGGGACTTGTGGCGATGACGCCGCAGGGTATCTCGGGCGGTATGTACGTCATGCTTGCACACGGTATTGCAACCGGTGGTCTGTTTTTGTGCATCGGTATTTTGTACGAGCGTCGCCACACCCGTCAGATTTCGGAGTACGGTGGCGTATCGAAGGTAATGCCGGTATTTGCAACGTTCTTCATGATTATCCTGTTCGCATCGGTTGGTCTGCCAGGTCTGAACGGTTTTGTCGGTGAGTTTTTGGCACTGATGGGAACGTCCAAGAGTCATTTCCTGTACTTCGGACATAGCCCGCTTGGATTCGTGCGCGAAGCGTCAGAAGCAGCCGGTTATGGAGCGTTCAAGTTTGGTGTTCTCGAGGGAATGCCGGGCGTAACGAGCGGACAGGTTGGACCTGAGATGACTGCATTTATCTTCACGATTTTTGCAACCACTGGCGTTATTTTCGCAGCCGGTTACCTGTTGTGGATGTGGAAGCGCGTGATGTTCGGACCGATCACAAGCGAGGCGACCGAGAAGATGGAACGCCTCAATGCCCGCGAAATCACGTACCTGGTGCCCATCGTATTGATGTGCATTATCATGGGCGTGTTTCCCCAGTTCTTTTTGAGTCGTATGGACCCGTCCATCAATCAGTTTTTGACCTACATGGATGCCAATGTTTCTGCCAAGGGTTCGGTTGTTATTGAACCACCCGCTCCGGGCTGGGTACCGGCTGGCAACATGGTGGACGTAGCGAAAGCAAAACGCGGGCAATGAGCGGTTTTTTCAACCAATCGAACCTGAAGCCGACATTTTGAGACAAAGATGCTGAATATGCAGTTAGGCCTAATGAATAATACACTTGCGATGCTGACACCTCCGTCAGCGATTGAACTGTTGGCGCTGGTACCAGGCATTATCGTGCTGTTGACCGCGATGGCATTTATTCTGGTCGATGTTTTTCATCGCAAGGGCACGCCGCGTGATTACCTGGCGTACTTTAGTGCGGTGGGACTGGGCGTTGCGGCGCTGAGCACCTACTTCCTTTGGGATGATGTCCTGGCGCGTCCGCTGTTTTTTGGGATGTTCTACTTTGACCGTTTCGCGCTGTTCTTCTCGGCGCTTGCTGCCTCGGGCGGCGCACTGGCGATTTTGGCCAGCCCGGCGTTTTTGCGAAGCCACCGCATGGATCGCGGCGAGTATTACCTGCTGGTTTTGTTCAGCGTGGTCGGGATGATTTTCATGGCGGGCGCGGCTGACCTTTTGACGATGTTTGTTGCCTTTGAGGTCATGTCGATTCCGCTTTATGTACTTGCAGGATTTTTGCGGGCCGATTCTCGCAGTGCCGAAGCAGCGATGAAGTATTTCGTGCTCGGCGCGTTTTCTGCAGCGTTGATGCTTTACGGAATTGCCCTGATTTACGGCGCAACCGGTACGACGAACCTTGAGTTCATCGCGAATAACCTGGCGTATCTTGACGGTGGTGATGGCGCGCATGCAGGTCTTGCGTTGTCGGTTATTGGTGTACTGTTGATTTTGTCCGGTTTTGCTTTCAAGGTTTCTGCAGCACCGTTTCACGTATGGTCACCGGATGTTTATACCGGAAGCCCGACGCCGGCTGTTGGTTTCATGGCATCGGCCGTTAAGGCAACCGCGTTCGCTGGAATGATGCGCGTGTTCATCGTAGCGTTTCCTTCGGAAGTGCTTCGCGGCGGATTCTTCGGCTACGGCTGGATCGATATTTTGTTCGTACTTGCTGGTTTCAGCATGATTCTCGGAAACCTGGTAGCGCTGGCTCAAAATAACTTGAAGCGCATGCTGGCCTATTCGAGTATCGCGCATGCCGGCTACATTCTGGTTGGATTTATTGCCGCGAACTCGTATCCCGCGTTCTTCATGCACAACGATGCAATCTTGTTTTACCTGGTTGCCTACTCCTTCTCGGTTCTCGGAGCGTTCGGTGTTCTGTCGTACTTTGGTCGCCGTGGCGAAGCCGTAGAAACTTATGAAGACCTTGGCAATCTTGGATTCAAATACCCGATGATGGGTCTGCTGATGAGCATCTTCATGTTCTCGGCAGCCGGCGTTCCACCGACGGCAGGTTTTCTGGCCAAGCTGTATATTTTCAGCTCGGCAGTCGACGCAGCACAGCAAACTGGTGAGTTCGGATTTATTGGTCTGGTTATTCTCGGTGTTCTGACCAGTGCTGCCGGCGTGTATTATTATCTAAAAGTGCTTGTGTACTTGTACATGAAGCCAGCACTTCGCGAATTGCGTCCGCTGGACCACACCGGCCCGAAGGTTGCTGTCGTGATTTGTGCAGCTCTGATTTTGTATCTCGGAATCTTCCCGGGCCGTATGTTGGAAATCTCGAAGGAAGCAATGCTCGATTTCAAGGGTGCTCCTGCAGATGTTCAGCTTGTGATTGATGCCGCCAACGAAGCGCAGGAAGCAGCCAAGGCGAACAAGCAGTAATTTTGGAAATGTGCGGGTTTTAGCTGCACGTGATTTCTGAAAAATAGTTGTTAATAAGGCGGCCACTTCTCAATGAGGTGGCCGTTTTTTGTGCTTGAGGTTTAGACAAGAATTCTATTTCAGGATTGATAAACGCGTCTTTCTTGGGAAATTGTTTAATAGTTGTTTGATAATCGTGTGCTTTTTGAAAAACCGGAGGATCACGGCCTGATAAATGTTTCGTTTTGGGCCAGGACGCGATGCGGGGCGTGATAAACGTGTGTGGAGCGTCTGTGAGAGGTTTTATCAATGAGAGGCAAGGGCGTGAGGTCGAGTGAAGATGTTTATCACGTGAGATTCATGCTCTTTGTCCAAAAGAAGACGTTTATCATTGTCGAAACGTGGTCGGAGAGTCCGGGAGGGCGTTTATCAGTTTTTGAAAAGTGAGAAACGGGTGCTGAGGGTAAAAGAAGACGATTTTTTCTGGAAAATCGTGTGCTGAGTGTGCTCGGGTAGCGCGACGTGTTTGCGAAACGTGTTCGGCGGTGTTCTGATCGCTATTCGAAAACGAGAATGGTGCGTTGAGGGTGTTCGGGATGAGAATACAGGAGTGGGAATCGCGTGCTGAGGGTGTCTGGGATGTGTTTCGCGTTGTGAGATGGAGTGCTGAGTGTGGCGGGATGTGTTTCGCGTTTAGAAATCGTTTTCAGCCGACGACCGTCTTTTTGAAAGAGATTTGCTCTGACGCAGTTACGGATTGCGCGGGTAATAAAAATACAATATACGGGTAAATAAGCGATAGAGAGAAATTTGTAATCAAGGGTCTCCAGCATTCAAGCCGTTTGGTGATGCAGTGCCGAACGGTGATGGAGGGAGGCACACTAGCGATCCAGCCCGATGAGGTTTTGTATGAACCGTTTTGTTTATTTGTTGTTGAGTGTTTTCTTGTTTCTGCCAGCGTGCGCTGGATCCGGTATAGGATACGGTGTCGGGCACACGTCAGCGAGTTTTGGTAAGGATACGTATTCGACGTTCGGGAAGAATTTTGCAAGTCATGGGGAGATGAAAGTCGCGACGAAGTATCACCATCTGCGTTTGATCGATACGAGTGGGGTATTTCTGTCGTCGGCGGTGAATGCCGTCAGCGCCGGCGAGGCACGGAGTGAGGCAGTGGATAACGCGGTGCGCGGGGGAGCAAGGGCCGGCGATACAGTAACGTACAGCTACGAGCCAATGGAGGCGCTTCCGGGTGGCTTTCGGGTTGTTTTCGATCTGCGGTTTGGATTTGGTGAGAACTCGATGACGTATGGATCCTCTCCGGAGCTAACGTTGGGAAGCGACAATGCTTCATACTTTGGTTTGGATGTGGGGGGGGACATCTGGGGTGGGCAGATGGATGAGATTCCGTTGGGGTACTCAATCGGTTTCTCGATGTTTAGCGATTGGTTCGACTACGAGAAGTTAGGTGGCGGCCGCGACCTCAGCGAGGTAGGCGTGGATGTGTACTTGTCGGGCAGAGTGGGCTTTCAGGTCATGAACAGTCTTGTCGTCATCGGAAGCGGGCACTTTGGTTTTTTAACCCCGCTGACGTATCTCATCAGTGGCGATGAGAATTCGCCATTATTCTCGCTCTGGTCTGGGGTCGAGGCACAATGGAAGCCATTTCGTCATTTGACGATTTCGGGTGAAGTACGGCTTGGTCGCTATTTGGCCGATGTGCGTGCGGTTCAGCAGACGATGATCGGGTTGTCAGCCATTGGGACATTCTAAAGCATGTAAGATTTGGGAGCTTTGGAAAGCTTTTCTGTAGGGGGTATCTAGCATACAGTGCTGTGAATACCGCGTGTTGATTGGAGATTCTGCCGGTGTGCCCGGGGCATTGGGCTTTTGTGGAGTGGTCATTTCTGGAGGTTTTCGGATTATGACTGGATGGTTGTGTGAGGATTGTGATGACAAACGATTGGAAAGTTCTAATTATTATTCTAGTCGCTGGTGGGATGAGTGCGTGTGCAAGTTCAGCAAAAATTGTGCAGGAGGCGACGATCGGAGGTTCGGGTGCAAGTTCGTCGGCAGGGGACGAGGGGGAGTACCGAAGTTCTCAGGAACCTGACGAAGTGTTGAACGAAGTCGAAGATGCTGATGATAGTGGGGATTTCGATGGTGCGGATTCGTTCGCAGAAAACGAAAGTCCCGACGTTTTTGAAGACGGCAGTGATGATACTTTGTTTCTTGATGACGCCGCATTGACTAACTTTGAGTTTTTGGTTGCCAGGCCAGGATATTACGAACGTGCGGAAATTGAGTATGAGGTCTTTAAGTATTCGGAAATAGGAGAGGGAGAGGGCGAGGATGAGAATGGGGATCAAATTGAGCAAGATCCCGAGGATGTCATCGTGGATATGTCCAGGCCGCATGTGAAGTCTGCTGCACTTGTGGTGGCGAGTGCGAATAAGCGCGTTGAACTGGACGCGTTGGATCTGCGAATGATCGAGAATAGTATCACGGCTTGCAGGACGAAAGTTTCGATCCCGGTGATTTCCGCCATGTGGCCACATGCGGTTGTGGAAGTGACGATGAGCGATGGTCGACAGTTTGCGTTTCAGTATGTGGGGACTTTTCTGCAGTTAGACACGAGGCAACCTTATCGACTTCCGTTCAGGGTGGACGGGAACAATCAAATTGAGGAGAGCGCGGTGGGCAAAACGTATAATTGCTATCCGGAAGACGACTCGCTGATTGTCCGAATGCATGAACGTTATCTGGGGGAAACGAGTGAAAAAGAATATTCCTCGCCCCGAAAACCCAGAATGTAAACGCGTGGGGATCTAGCATGCAGTGTCGTTTGGAGTGCATGCTGATTGGAGATCCGGGCGTTGCGCCCGGGGCCTGGTTTGTTTTTACGCCGTTTTTAGGGGCGGTTTTGAGACCGCACTCAGGTTGATTCTGACGCGAGTTTTGCCGTGACCTGAAAGCGCGTTTCGATGCGGGGATCGATGGTGCGGTCAATGATCGCCTGGACGCGAAGCGTCCATTTTGCGCCGTCTTCACTCAACACGGCGTTGTTGGGGATATTGAGCACGATCGGCACGACGAATGATTTATTGGGGGGCAGGGGCGTGTCTTTGGCGATTTGTGCACTCAGGGTGTAATCGTTCCAACGGCCATCCTGTTGAATCTGTCCGTTAACGCGGATGTCGAGGTAATCGAGCGTGCGTGGTTTGTTGTTGGTGGCAATCAGGCGTGCTTCAGCGGTCAGTGTTTGGCCTGCCTGAACGATGTCGGTGTCCAGGGTCAGCTCCAGTTCAAACTCGCTGCCGGCGATTTTGTTGAGCTTGTCGGAGAAGAATTTTAGCGTTTGGCTTAGTTTGATCGTTCCCATTACCAGAACCTTTTCTAATTGTATTGCTTAGAAATTTTGTCGATCCTACGGGTGTTTACTGTATAGCAATGTGGTGTTTGGTGGTCTTTTCGTTGTTTAGCGATCGGAGTATAGCATGAACAAGCTGCCTGTAGTTAATTTTGATAAAGTTCGTAAACAGGGCAACGAACATCTGGGAGCAGGCGTGGGGCTGGGGGTGGCGAGTATAGGTTCGGCAGTGCTGCTCGGGGCGACCTGTCCGCTGTGCTACGTGGCTGTGCCTGCACTGGTGGCTTCCGGGTTGTGGAAGCGTCATAAGGCTAAGCAGGCGGCTTACAAGGATGGTGAGGACTGTGGAGAGGATGGGGAGGTGTAGGTTTGCGACGTGGTACGCGTTGGACGTTTTTTGATGTGCGTATCAGGTGGTGCGTAGTTGTTGGAGTTGTTGCATGACGTCTTTTCGCATTGCGGCGGCGGACTGATAGCGTTGCTCGGGGTCACGTGAGAGTGCGCGGGCGATGATGCGGATGAACGGTTTGGAGATGTTTTTGTTCACGAGTTCGGCTGTGGAAAGAGTTGGGAATTCACTGCCTAATTCGCGAGGGTCTTGTAGAGTTACGGCGTGCCAGAGCGTTGCTCCGAGTGAATAGATGTCGAAGCGCGGGTCGATGAGGTGTTCGCGCCCATTGCTGGCTTCGGGGGCGGCATAGCCGGGTGTAATGCAGCCATTGGTGGGTTCGGTGGTGCGGTCGCCCAGACGCAAGGTAACGGCGCCAAAGTCGATCAGGGTATAGAACGTGTCGTGGCTTACGAGAATATTTGCGGGTTTCATGTCCTGGTAGAGAAAACTGGCTGGCCGGCCGTTGATCTCGAAAGGGCGATGAATGCGAATAAGAACGGTGAGTAATTCACGGCACAGCGCGAGCAGGTTTTCTTCGAGTTTGGCTCGAAACACCGGATCGTGGATGCGTTTTTCAAGCATCGCGCCGTCGATATACTCCATCACCAGATAAGGCTCTTTGGCGAGGATGGCATCGGATATGTGAAAGTCGGCGTTGCGGCCGGGATACGAATTGTTGAGTGTGAGCGAGCGATCGTAGAAAAAATCGTTGGGGGAGGGCAGGTTGTTCAGACCGTCGTTTCGGAAGCGAACAAGGATTTTCTTTTCCCACTCGAGGATTTTTCGCGTCTGCAGAATATGGCGCTCGGCTTCATCGGCAGTGTAGCGAAAATGTCGGGCGTGGCGGCCGGTGTCGTAGCGCGTAGTTTTGAGCAAAACGAGGTTGTTGGCACAACGCGTATCAGCGGCGGCATAGATAAGTCCCATGCCGCCGCTGTCGGCGAAAACGCGCATAATTTTGTAACGATTTCCAACAATTTGGTTCACGGAGCGGATTCCGGGATTAAGGATTATTCGGCTGGGATCTGGAATTTCATGGCGAGTTTGCCAGCGAGAATAATGACGTCGCCGTCTTTGAGGGTGCGGCGTTGGCCGAGTTCTAGCAGCTCGCTGTTGAGTTGGGTTCCCGTGTTGGAAATTACATAGAGCGTGTAGTTTTTGTGTTGGCGATAAATGTACGCGTGCTTGCGTGAGATCTGACCTTCGGCGTCGAATTGGCTGACGTCGATGTCTGGAAAAGCGTTTGCAATCGGATCGCGGCGGCCGATCAACAGCTCATCGCTTGCGACTTCGTACGATTCAACCGGCTGACGGTTTTGATACACCGTCAATGTTGCCGGTTGAGAGTGGACGCCGGGCGTGGGTAGCGGGCTGATGACTTCTTGCTGACGTGGGGTTGTGCGCAGTGGTTCGATCGCCGGCGATTTGGGCTGAGGCGCTACTGGCTCTTCGTAAATCGGCTCTTCATAAATCGGTTCGTCGTAGATAGGTTCCTGGTAGGCCTGGAACGTATCTGCTTCGGAGATGTCTTCGCCGACGATGTCAAAGCCCGATTCAATGGCGGATTCTTCGACGAGTTCCGTTGCGTAAGCCGGTGGCTCAATATTCGGCTTATTCCTGACGAGTTGCTCGCCGAGCGGTCCGTAGCCTTCGTCGTATTCTGGTGAGCCTGCCGGGTAGGCTGCGCCGTCGATAGGGGAATACAGAACGTCGGGTTGTGCCGAGACGATGTCGATTTCTTCGCTGGATTCAACGGTAAAGCCGGTCGCATATCCACTGCCTTCCTCTTCGTTTTCTTCCTCTTCGAGAACGAAGTAGCCGGCGTCTTCGGCATCATCCTGGAGCATCGCCGAGACGTTTTCCTCGGGACTCAGTTGTTCGCCTTCAGCGAGCGGTGCGATGCGTTCGCCGCATACTTCGCAGTTGGTCGAACCCGGTTCATTGGTGGTATCGCAAATCGGACAGACGAGGGAATCGGACATGGTAAACTCCGGGGTTCAGTGAATGCTTTTGAGAGAGTTGATGGCAATTATCACAAAGTAAATCGATATCGCTAAATAAGACTTGAAGCATCCACGAGTTGTATGCCGCTGTCGCGTTTTTGCGTAGATTTGTGCCGGGTATAGTTCATTTCATCTTGTGAAATATGACCCTGCGCCGCGTATTTTCTTTTCAGATCGTCGTAGTGGCTGGCCATATCGGCATCGCCAAACTCGCGGTAGCGTTCCGCGAGTATGTCAAAAAGTACGGCGACTTCGGTGTGCTTTTCGGCACGCATGGATTTATCCAGCTCCTCAAGCAGGCGACCGACCTCGGCTTCGTCGTAGGCGCGTTCAACTTCGCCGTTCAAACGACTCAACTGTTGGGGATCATCGGTATATTCGACAATGATCGACTGCGTGCTCATGCCGTTTTCGATGTTGAGCGAGGGGATGTCGTAGTGCAGCTCGGCCTTTAGCAGTCGAACGTTTCCGACCGGGCGGGCGGCGACGGCGCAGGTGATGAGGTACGCGTATTCTTTGTCGCGCTCGATGGTTCCGATGGGAATCGAAATCGTGCGTGAATCTCCCGGCAGTCGAATGCGGCCGATGTAGCTGATTTCGGGACTGTAGCGATAGCCATATTGTGCGCGGACTTGCGGCGTAAACGTCAGGTCCAGGCGCACGTTTTTGGCAATCGCGCTGGTCATATCGCGCACGCGGCTTTGAAAAACTTGCTTGATGTCTTCGGGTCGATCGATTTTCGCGGTGAATCCATTGGAGTAGGAGACAAGGCGTTGCACGAAGCGCATATCGAATTCAGGCCCAAATCCCATGGCGTCAATCGCGATGCCGCGGTCTGCGATTTCGGCTGCGCGCCGCAAACAATCAACAGGCTGGCCGGTGACCTGGCCGTCGGTAAAAACCATGATGCGGCGCACTTGTTTGTAGTCAGGTACAGAAACAAGCTGATGTTCGGCCTTGGTCAGGGCGTACTCGAGGTCGGTGCCGCCGCCCTGGAATTGGTCGATAACTTCGATACGTGATTTGATCTGTGCGCGCGTCGACTGGTCACGAATTCGGGTGGGTTCGACGATTTCGTAGGCGACTGACTGAAATGCGATAACGGAGACAAAATCACCGACGCGCAGTTGGTCGATAGCCAGCCGGGCGGCTTCTTTGAGCGCGGCGATTTCGGCCGTTTTCATTGAGCTCGAAACATCAAGGACAAACGCCAGGTGTGTGGGCAAAATGACTTCGTCGCCGGCTGCACGAAGCGCGTTGGAAGCATTGATTTTGAGCAGAGTTTTTAATCTGGTTTCTTCTTGTGTCGACGAGACGCAGGGTTTGTCGATCACATAATCGAGCAAGATTTCTTCGGCCATTATTCCCTCAAATACTGCACGAATCAGGGTGGTTCGTGCGGTTTAGTCATCTGCTTCTGGCGACCCTTATACTATGGGAAGTCTGCCACGGCAAAGCCCGGAATCTGTCAATATGGTGAAACATCGATGAGCACATCGCGCGGCTTGCAGCTGTCGGATGGGCCGACAATTCCTTCGCGTTCCATGACTTCGACCATGCGTGCAGCACGGTTGTAACCGACGCGGAGTTTACGCTGCAGCATCGAGATGGATGCCTGCTTGGTTTCCACGACAATGCGAACCGCTTCTTCGTAGTGCTCGTCCTTGTCGCCAGGGTCGACGATGTCATCGCCTTCTTCGCTTTCATCGAGAAGAATCGATTCGTTGTACTGGGGCGCGCCCTGTTTTTTGAGAAACGCAACGATCTGGTCGATTTCCTTTTCGGAAACGTACGCGCCGTGGGTACGTGCCAGCGCGCTGCTGCCTGGAGGAACAAAGAGCATGTCACCGTTACCCAGAAGACC
Organism: Lujinxingia vulgaris; assembly: GCA_040394315.1. Taxonomy (GTDB): domain Bacteria; phylum Myxococcota_A; class Bradymonadia; order Bradymonadales; family Bradymonadaceae; genus JACCWM01. The sequence goes on along the minus strand of JBEBSM010000018.1, from coordinate 4,562 downwards.
TTCGGCGCCGTTGGAATCGAGAATAACGCGACTGTCGATTTTGCTCGTAACGCGAAGCGCCAGACGGGTCGGGAAGTTTGCTTTGATAAGTCCGGTAATAACGTCGGTAGAAGGGCGCTGGGTGGCGAGTATGAGGTGAATACCGGCCGCACGCGCTTTTTGGGCGAGTCGGGCGACGGCGGTTTCGACGTCTTTGGAAGCCGTCATCATGAGGTCAGCGAACTCGTCGATGATCACGATGATGTAGGGCAGTTTTGTGTGCTCTGGATTGCCCTGTGCATCGATACCGAGCGCACGGAGTGCATCCGATTCGTCTCGCCCCTGCGCCTGATCTAGCTCTGCCTGTTTGGTCAGGATTTCGACTTTCTGGTTGTAACCGCGAACATCACGCACACCGAGGTCAGCCAGGTGCTGATAACGACGCTCCATTTCTTGCACGGTCCAGTTAAGAGCGACGGTAGCCTGTTTTGGATCGGTAACAACCGGCAGCAGCAAATGCGGAATGTCGGCATAAATGCTGAATTCCAGCATTTTGGGATCGACCATGATCATGCGCACGTCATCCGGCGAATGTTTGTAGAGAAGACTACAAATCATGGTGTTAACTGCGACCGACTTTCCGGCACCGGTAGCACCGGCGACGAGCAAGTGCGGCATGCGCGCAAGGTCGGCGATCATCGGGCCGCCTTCGGTGTCTTTTCCAAGAGCCAGCGGCAGGTGCATCTTCGTGTTATCCTGAAACGCCTCATCCGCGATGATTTCTTTAAGGTAGACCATCTCACGTTCCGGATTTGGGACTTCGATACCGACAACACCCTTGCCTGGAATCGGCGCGATAATACGTACGCTCAGCGCCGACAGCGCCATAGCGAGGTCGTCAGCAAGTCCGGCGATGCGTGAGATTTTCACGCCGGCCGCCGGGCTGAATTCAAACATCGTAATGACCGGACCAGGGCAAATTTCGACAACCGTTCCCTGGACCTTGAAGTCGCCAAGCGTTTTTTCGATCTGTGCAGCCATCTGTCGCAGCAGTTCATTGTCGACGACGACATGATCGGACTTGTCGTAGTTCAAGAAACTGAGTGACGGGAGTTCAAAATTGCCGCGTTTTTGCGGCTTGAAGATGGGAGAGCCAACGGCGTCACCGGCCAGCATGGCTTCGCGATCGCGTGCGCGCCGTGTGGCTTCGCTCTCGACGATCTGTGGTCCGAAGTCTGCAGCGCCACCGCTTATACCGTTTGTAGGTGCGCGTTCCTTGCGCATGTCCACAACATCGGTGTCCGTAATTTCGATCGCATCGGCTTTTGATTTCGAAACGATTGTTTTTGTGTGGTCTTGTTCGCGTTCTAATTCGTTAATAGTATCAATGGGTTGGCCAAGTTCCCAGCGATCGCTGGCGACTTCGGCTTTTGCGGTTTCAACGCCTTTTGCAGTCGTTCCCTGAGATTTTGAAGCACCTTTCTTATCATTGATCGGAGCCACGCTAACTTCAGCGGATGCATCCACAGCTTGTCGCGCACGCTTCGGTTTGGCGGCTGGCGTGCGACCAAACAGGCGAAGGAGCCGATCGGCAACCCGATCATCCACTTCTTGATCGAAATCTTCTTCAAAATCGTAGCTGCTAGCGCCTAACGGTGTAACGGACAACCTTGCAGCGCGCTGGGCTTCGTACTCAACGTCGATAAGGTCTCCTTGCTCATCAAGCAAGCGATCACGTTCTTCTTCGAAGCGCAATTTGAACTCGCGACGGACAGCCATTCGGTGACGAACGTAGGCCATGAAACGATGTCCACGCGCGATGACTGCGCGCACGATGGCACCCAGACTCATATCTGTGGCGAGCATCAGGCTGACGGCCAGAATGCTACCGGCAATAATATAAGTGCCTACGGTGCCGACGAAGCTGCGAAAGACCTCCGCTCCAAACTCCCCGACGACGCCGCCGGGGAGATGGCCAAGGATCAGGAAATTGTTCATGACGAGGTGACTTAACATCGCACCGGCCAGGACAAACAACAATTGTCCGGTGACTTCGGATGCCTTGGTGTCGACCGCACGCCCGATTAAGAGTGCAAAGCCGAGATACCACATCACCAGATTTAAAAAGAACGCGCCCAGACCAAAGATAAAGAGCAGGGCGTCACCAACGAACGCTCCGGCCGGTCCGATCAGATTGCGTGTTTCGCCGGGTGCCGAAATATCGGTGGGATGAAAACTCAAGAGCGCCAGCAAGATGCCAAGTGACACGGCAAGCAGTACAAGGCCGGCTACTTCACGCCGTAGCGTGATGCCGCCGCCTGTTTTCTCCGCCTGAAGTTCACTTTTTGGAGTTCGTTTGCCAGCCGCGGTCGATTTGCTAGAAGCAGATTTGGCTGGTTTTTTGGTGGTTGCCTTGGTCTTGGCTGCAACCTTCTTGGGTGCTGTAGGAGACTCAGCTGCCATATTTATGTCCTCCGTGGAGTATTGACGCTTTCCGAAATCCGCACGTTGGGCCGTGATCGGATGTGAAGTATGGAAAGCTCAAGAGCGCGTCCGTGCGCTTCGGGAATACCCGTGTGATTTGCTGGAAATAAGTACTGTATGTTGCTCAAAAGACTGAGAGCGTCGCCAATCTATCATGTGCGTGCTTTGCGTCAATTTTTCGACTACGGCCAGCAGGGGCAGGCAGGCAGTCGCTATTTTGTTCGAAATATTGCCGGTTATTGATAGAAAAGATCGAAAAAACAATAAATTGTAAGAAATGCCCGGTAGCTACGGGAGAATAGGCTGGCGGCAGGGGAATGGACGGGCGGCGGTAAACGTATTTACCCTGGACGAATCTACTCTAAGCGAGCAGGTGCCGGAGAACTCGGGCAATGCGCAGGGATTTATGGGTGCCGAAGGGCTCGGTGAAGAAAATTAGCCCAAATGACAAGGTGCTGAAATTAAATCTCTTTTGAAGTGTTTAATGATGCGGAACACGGTTTTGTGAGTCGATAGCGTTAGCCCACGACCGACTTACCGCGTGACCAGGTTCTCCGATAATTACCTGAATTACGTAATCAAATTTGCGTGATTTGGGTAGATTCGGACAGGTTAGGGAACGGCTTAATTCTCGATACGTATGAATCTGTACGTGAACAGCTATTTTCTCTTACAGTCCCTGTTTGCGAAAGATATGTTTTCGTGTTACCAGCGGCGGTAAGCGCGTACGGAAACATTCACTAACAAAGTATGTCTCAGCGTGACAACATCTGTAAAAACGTATAGGGGCAACGCGCACCACAAGTAGTCATGCTTTCAGCAATCTATCCAATCGAGTAAGAAAATGTCTAACGACCTATCAATGATTCGCAACATCGGAATTTCAGCACACATCGACTCGGGCAAGACCACGTTGTCTGAGCGTATTCTTTTCTACACTGGAAAGATCCATGCAATTCATGACGTCAAAGGTAAAGACGGCGTCGGCGCAAAAATGGATTCCATGGAACTTGAGCGTGAGAAAGGTATCACGATCCAGTCCGCCGCAACGTTTTGTGAGTGGGGAGACTACGCGGTTAACGTTATCGATACGCCCGGCCACGTTGACTTCACGATTGAAGTTGAGCGTGCGCTTCGTGTACTCGACGGCGCAATCCTTGTTCTGTGTTCGGTAGCCGGTGTGCAGTCACAGTCGATCACGGTTGATCGTCAGATGCGCCGCTACAACGTTCCTCGTCTCGCGTTTGTTAACAAGTGTGACCGTTCGGGCGCCAATCCTCTTGGTGTTTGTGAGCAGCTTCGCGATCAGCTCGGCCATAATTCGGTCATGATGCAGCACCCAATCGGTTTGGAAGATAAGTTCCAGGGCGTTGTAGATCTTGTTGAGCGCAAAGCCTATTATTTCGACGGCGACAGTGGTGAAGATCTTCGAATCGAAGAAGTTCCCGCAAATCTCGTTGAAATCGTTGAGTCGCAGCGCGCCAAGCTTGTGGAAACACTTGCTGATCTCGACGATTCGATCGCAACTCTGTATCTTGAGGGCGAAGAAGTATCGGCTGAGATGATGAAACCGGTTATTCGTCGTTCGACGATTAGTCGTGAAATTACGCCTGTGTTCATGGGTTCGGCCTATCGCAATAAGGGCGTACAGCCTTTGTTGGATGCTGTTTCGTATTACCTGCCAAGCCCGCTTGATCGTACCTACACGGCTCTGTACCGCGATGAGGAAGAAACTCGTTTTGACCTCGCCACGGATCCTAAAAAGCCTCTTGTAATGCTTGCATTCAAATTGGAAGACGGCCGTTATGGTCAGCTTACCTAGTGCCGCATTTATCAGGGAACGTTGAACAAGGGCGACACGATTTACAACAACAGCAACGATAACAAGCATAAAGTTGGACGTCTGGTTCGTATGAACTCCAACGACATGGTTGATATTGATACGATCGGTGCCGGCGATATCGTCGCATTGTTCGGAATTGATTGCGCTTCGGGCGATACGTTTACCGATGCAGATATTCAGGCAACGATGACGTCGATGCACGTTCCCGAGCCAGTTATTACGTACGCTGTTGAGCCGAAAAAGAAAGAAGGTCTCT